>DAOVTU010000383.1 GCA_030632925.1 Candidatus Krumholzibacteriia bacterium
AGGAATGAGCATGTCCAGCGTTGTCAACAATCTGCCGGAAGTCCAGCTGAACCCCTATTTCACGGGGTTCAGCTGCGTGATCTGCGGCCAGGAACAAGCCCGGGATTTCACCGACAACGTCTGCCCCGACTGCGGGGTGGATGGCATCCTGGATGTGATTTACGACTACGGCAGGATCCGCAACGAGTGTCCCCCCAAGGACGCTTTTGCTGCCCCCGGTGCCGGTGGCCTGTGGCGTTTTGCGCGCCTGTTGCCGGTGCAACCGGCCGCTTCCCACTCGGCCTGGACGGTGGGCGGCACACCTCTGCACGACGCCCAGCGCCTGGCGGCCCACCTGGGCCAGAAACAGCTGTTGATCAAAGACGACACCGGCCTGCCTTCGGCCAGTTTGAAAGACCGCGCCGCAGCCGTGGCCATTGCCCATGCCCGGTTATTGGGAGTGGAGCATCTGGCCTGCGCCTCGACCGGCAACGCGGCCGCCAGCCTGGCGGTGCTCTCGGCCCGCGCCGGACTCAGCAGCACGATCTTTGTGCCGGCCAAGGCCCCCGAGGCCAAACTGGCCCAGCTGTTGTTGCACGGCGCCACGGTGGTGCCGGTGGACGGCACCTATGACCAGGCCTTCGATCTGTCACTGGTGGAAATCGAGCGCAATGGCTGGTACAGCCGCAACTGCGCCCACAACCCCCTATTGGTGGAGGGCAAAAAAACCGTCGCCCTGGAAATCGGTTTTGCCCTGACCATTGGCTTCCGCCGCCACGCCGCCATCTGGCCCGATGTGGTGCTCGTCCCGGTGGGTGACGGGTGCATCATTTCGGCCGTGGCCAAGGGCTTTGCCGAGATGCACCGGATGGGCTGGACACCAACGGTGCCCAAAATTATCGGCGTGCAGGCTGAAGGCGCTTCGCCCCTGGCCCAGGCCTGGGCACAGGTGGACAGTGGTCACGCACAGATGAGCGGCCCCGAAATCCGCGCGGCCATCACACCGACCGCCTGCCAGACCATTGCCGACTCCATCAGCGTGGGCATCCCGCGCAACCGCATCAAGGCCTGGCGCCGGGTCGCAGCCAGCGGCGGCGGATTCCTGGCCGTGCCCGACGAAACCATCGTCGAAGCCATTGGACTACTGGCCACCCACGCCGGCGTGTTCGCCGAACCTTCGGGCGCCGCAGGCCTGGCCGGCTTGTTGGCCGCCAGGGACAAGGGCTGGATCAGGGATGGCCAGACCGTGGTGACACTGGCCACCGGTCATGGTTTGAAGGATCCGAGTGCAGGTCTCGGCAACGTCAGTCTGCCGGCGGCAGTGCCTCCGCTGCCGACGAGCTGAGCACCTCGCCCAGCTTGCGGGAAAGATCTTCCAGGATGTAGGGTTTTTGCAGGAACCCGGCCAGGCCGCGGCCGGCGAAACGGCGGCTGATCTCGACCTCATGGTAGCCGCTGGTCAGCAACACCTTCAGCTCCGGACACACCTTGCGGATTTCCGTGAACACTTCGCTGCCGTCCAGGTCGGGCATGATCAAGTCCAACAGCACACAGTCCAGTTCATTGCCGCGAGTGTGGCAAATTTCCAGGGCCGCCGGGCCGCCGTCGGCCAGGATCACCTCGTAGCCCAGATGCTTCAGCATGCGCCGGCACAGCACCCTCAGGTACTCTTCGTCATCGACCACCAAAATTGTGCCGCGGCCACGGGCCGGCGTACGCGCCGGTTGCGCCACAACCGGTGGTCGGGCCAGTTCACGCTCTGGCAGTAGAATGGTCACGGTCGTGCCCTGCCCCACGGCGGTGCTCACGCCCACACTGCCCCGGTGCGAGCGCACAATGCCCAGCACCGAAGCCAGGCCCAGCCCCCGCCCCTGGTGTTTCGTGCTGTAGAAGGGATCAAAGGCGCGGTTCATGGTCTCGGCATCCATACCCGGCCCCGAGTCGGTCACTTCCAGGCAGATAAAATTCCCAACCGCACCACGAGGCGCCACGATGCACTGTTCAAAACAGCAGTCGGCCGGATTGCGCAGCCCGGTGCGCAGAGTGACTATCCCGGCCTTGTCGCCCACAGCCTCCGAGGCGTTGACCACCAGGTTCATCAGCACCTGCTGAATCTGCGTGGGATCAGCCTGGATCAACGGCAGGTCATCGGCCAGGTCCAGGCGCAGGGAAATTTTGCGAGAGATGCCCACCTTGAGCATGCGCACCATGCCGTGGATGGTGGCCGACAGATCCATGGGCTGGATGTGGAACTGGCCCTTGCCCGCAAAAGCCAGCAACTGATTGCACAGGTCACCGGCCCGCTCGGCGGCGGCCCGGATTTCAGCCAGCAAAGGTTGGTGGGAAGAATCGACCGCGATTTCCTGATCCAGCAGATCAGCATTGCCCATGATCGCCAGCAGGCAATTGTTGAAATCGTGGGCCACGCCGCCAGCCATCAGGCCCAGGCTTTCGAGTTTCTGGCTCTGCCACAGAACCTGCGGATCGGTGTGGGTTTCGGTCAGGGGTTCGGCCAGGGAGCGGGGTTCGGGTTGGGAGCTGTAGTCCCATGGAAACGAGAGGGTTTTGACAGGCGAAGTCTTCCGCGAGCGGATCTGAAAGCCGCCCAACGACTCTTGGGATTGGACAGACTGCTTCTTCTGTTTCGCCACTATTTTTACACGTCGGCGTGGTCCTCACGCGCCGGTCGTGCCCTCAGGCAATCAGAATAAGAAAACCTTGGGATTTTGTCATCTTCCGCAACTAGGCATGGCGCAAATAATGCCTGACGAAGGCGGAGATCAGGTCTCCCAACAGCACCAGTATCATCCCGCAAATCACGAAGAACAGCATCTCGTCGTAGGCGTTGCCAGCGCGGGCCTCGACGATGCGAAAACCCAGTGAGGCCATGCCCAACATGCCCAACACCGTCGACTCGCGCACGCAGGTTTCCCACCGGTAAAAGAAGTAGAGCAAGAACCTGGGCAGACTCAACGGCACCAGAGCCGCCGTGACGATGGTCAAACGCCCCGCTCCCAACCCCCGCAGGGCCGCCGGGGCCCGGGTGTCCACATTTTCGACAACCTCGGCCGTCAGTTTGCCAAGAATGCCCGTATTGTGCTGGGGGAGGTCCTGGATCATCGGTTACACCTACGGTCCCAGCAACGCCAACAGCAGGAAGGCCCAGATGTATTCGGGCAAAGCGCGCATGACCGTCAGCAGACCGCGGGTCGCCAGGAAGATGGAGCGCCACATGAACCGCACCGCCCGTGGTGCCGCACGCCCCGCCGGCAAAAACGGTTCGGCCGAGGCAAAATTGCGCGCCGCCGGCAGGCTCAGCAGGCTGCCCCACAGTCCAGCCAGCAGGATGGCCACCAGGCTGATGGCCAACGTGCTGGCGACGGCCTCGACGCCTTTTTCACTCCACATGCCACCGAACCATTGGCCGGCCAACTGCAAACGGTCGGCCCATCCTGTCGGTGCGGAATCCTGCTGCAAAGGCCAAGGCTGAAGCTCACCCAAAAACCTTGCCGCGTTGGCCTGTTGGCGTTCCGAGAACAGCCTGCCCGGTGCAAAATCACCGGCGACCCAGCTGACCACCACGATCAACAGCAAAACCACAACGCTGCGGGTCACGAAAGGGCGCCGCGGCCGGTCGCGGTGCAGTTGATCCAGCCGTGCGGCGCGAGTGCTCATGAGGCCAACTCCTGTCGCAGTCGCCCGCTCCACCAATCGACCGTCAGGATCAGCGCGAGCAGCACGTACAGGTAGGTCCACACTTCGCCGTAGTAGAGATTTTCAAAGGACGCGGCGATGTAGTAGCCCAAAGTGGGAAAACCGAAAAAGCCCAACACCGCCGACGAGCGCAGGGCGCATTCGAAGCGGTAAAAAGTGTAAGCCGACATGTCGGGCAGGGCTCTGGGCAGGATGCCAAAGGCAAACCGCTGCACCGGCGAGGCCCCCGCCACTTCCAACGCGCCCGCCGCGTCATCCGGCGCTTCGTCCATCATGTCGGCAAATATCTTGGCCAGGGTGCCGGCGTAGGGCAAGGCAATGGCGATCACGGCCACCAGATGGCCCAAGCCAAAGGCCGCCAACAGCAGCACCGCCCAGATCAACTCGTGCACCGAACGCAGCAGATTGGCCAACAGACGCGCGGGAATCACGACGGCGCGCAGCACGCGGCCGCGCATCAGGCTGAAGGAACTGAGGAAACCGAGGAGCAGCCCACCGAGCAGAGCCA
>DAOVTU010000228.1 GCA_030632925.1 Candidatus Krumholzibacteriia bacterium
ATTTGTTGAGCGTAGGACCCCCGATTGCGGAGGTCGAAGGTGCAAATCCCAATCCTGGGGCCTGCACGATTCAAGGGTGGTAGGCGTGTCGAAGGAGAATTCCTTGTTAAAGAAGCTGTGTTTTATCGTATTGGGAATCATTTTGTGTTCCGGAAACGCATTCTCCCAAACCAGCGCGGAACCGGATAGCGCGACCTATAGCCCGGGCTTTTCCACCTACCTTTGGCATACCGACAAATTCGCCGCAGGTTACGATATTTGCACCGACGGTGAAGGAAATATCTACATCTCGGGCAATACAAGAGACAAAAACTTTCCCGCCTCAGAAGACGCGTATCAAACAGAAATCAAGGGTGAGGCCGATGCCTTTGTCGCCAAATTCACGCCAGAGGGCGAGTTGGTTTTTGCCACGTTGATCGGGGGCGCCAAGAGGGAACACCACACCGGTCTGACCGTGGATGGCGAGGGCTACATTTACCTGATGGGTGGCACCCACTCAGACGACTTTCCTGTTACCGAGGGGTCATACGACACCAGTTTTAACGGAGAAGGCCAATGGGCCGGGGATGTCTACGTCACCAAGATCGACCCATCAGGAAGTGAGATCGTTTTTTCCACCTTCATCGGGGGCGAAGTGGAAGAAACAGTAACAGCCGGTGGTATCCAGCTGGACAGCAAAGGAAACATCGTCATTGCCGGCACGACCCATTCCCAGGACTTTCCGGCCACCAATGGCGTCATCTGCAGCGAGTATACCAACCAGGACAGCTTCATCGCCAAATTCAGTCCTGATGGCGATCAGCTCCTGTTTTCCACCTCCGTAGGCAGAGGCCGGTACGAAATGATCACCAGTATCGCTGTTGATGATCAGGACAATATCTATGTCACCGGGTATACGGCCACGTCTGAATTGCCTGCCACCGATGATGCGATTCGCAAGAACCTGACGACGCCCATCACTCCCCGTTTTAAAGGTGGCATTGATCACTTCGTAGCCAAAATCAACGACAAAGGAACGGAGCTCCTGTATTTGAGCTATCTGGGCTCCGGAGGCCACATGAGATCGACCCTCAGCTGGGCCAGCCCAAACCGGTTGTTGGTTTGTGGCAGCACCAACAATGAAAATCATCCGATTACTGAGAACGCACTCAGTAAAGAGATCCAGGGAGATAGAGACTGCTATGTCACGGTCTTCAATTCCGATGACATGTCACTGGAATATTCCACCGTGTTTGGCGGAAGCGAGGCCGATCACGTCATATCCGGATACTTCCTCGATGAAGATACCATCGTGATCGGGGGGAAAACGAACTCTCCCGATTTTCCACTTACCGATGACGCCTGGCTTTCAGAATATCCCGCCATGGAAAAGACCTTCAGTTCCACTTTTTCGGGGCGCAGGAAGGCCTTTGTTTCGGTGATCGACATCAGCAATCAGGGCCTGGTCTATTCAACCTACCTGGGAGCATGTTTTCAGTCCAAGATCTGTTCTGACAAAATGGGAAATATCAGCTTTATCGCAGAAGCGGGTCAGCGCGGAGAGTCCGGAATGACGGGGTTCCCAGTGACAGACAACGCCTTCCGGGAGCCGCCCACCTATTTGATGATGGGGCGGTTGGTCAAGAATGTTGATCATGACGTCAACTAGCAAAAAGGTCACGATCATGGCGGTGGTCTGGTTGCAGATGTCCCGTTGCGCGAGGGTGTGAAGGCCAGGGCGAATTTTCAGTAACCCAACGGTGGTCTGCCCGTCTATCATTCTGTACACTATTGGTCTCATGCCGAATTCACCTCCGTCCAAAGGCCTGTCCATGTTGCGTGCCGTCGTCATGTTTGCCTCTTTGCTCATTGCCATGTCCCCAGTCCATGCGGCAACACCCGCCTTGACCGTTGATGATGAGCTGGCCGGTGCCCTGACCGCCGGCGGCAAAGCCGTGTACTCACTGGATTTGGGCTCTGAATACGTCGTCTATGGGGCCGCGATACAAAAATCTGTGGATTGCATCATCACCGTCACCGGGCCGGATAGGGCAGAGGTGGGCGTTTTCGACGTTTCCGGCGAAGGCCCTGATTATTTCCAGTTCCAAAGCACCGTTGAAGGCTCCTATGAAATCACCATCACGCCATTTGAAGACGGTGCCGGCGAATTTTCGATAGTGGTCCACATGGCTGAAGCATTGGCTGAGGATCCGGAAGGCAAAGTGGACCAGATGATGGTGCGCTACGCCAACGAATCCACACCTGGTGCCATCATCGCCGTCATTGACGGCGGCGAGGTCAGTTTTGAAAAGGCCTATGGCATGGCCAACCTCAGCCACGGCATTCCCCTGGCGACCACAACCATCACCAACATCGGCTCCACCTCGAAGCAGTTCACCGCGTTTGCCATCAACCTGCTGGCCCAGGAGGGCAAACTTTCCATCGACGATGACGTGCGCAAGTACCTGCCCGAAGTGCCGGACTTTGGTGAAACCGTAACCATCGGCCACCTGCTTTCGCACACCAGTGGCTACCGCGAGTTCCTGAACGGGATCGCCATGGGCGGACGCATGCTGGATGAAGGTGATTACATCGACCGCGATGAAATCCTGGCCCTGGTCGTGCGCCAACCCGAGTTGCAAAATTCTCCCGGTGCCGAGTGGAATTACTGCAACACCGGATATTCCCTGCTGGCGCTGATCATTGAGCGTGTGTCCGAGCAGGACTTTGGTGTGTGGATGAAGGAAAACGTCTTTGATCCTGTCGGCATGAAACACACCCAGGTGCGCATGCATCGCTCCAGCATCATCAAAAACAGCGCGCAGGGGTATGTGGCCTTCCAAAGCCTTGGCTTTCACGAAGTGCCGGATATCAGCGCTTCAGCCGGAGCCGGCGGTATCTATACAACGGTTGCTGACCTGGCCTTGTGGATGAAGAACCTTCATACCGGTGAGGTTGGCGGCAAGGAAGTTATCGAGCGGATGACAACGGCTTACGTGCTCACTGACGGCGAAGAAAGCAGCTACGGCATGGGATTGGCTTTGGACGAATTTCAGGGACTGCGCCGTATCCAACACGGGGGAGCCGATTCGGCCCACCGGGCGTCCTTCATATATTTCCCGGAAATAGACAAAGGTGTCATCACACTCAGCAACAACGGCAGCTTCTCGTCGCGCAATGCGAACAAGGTTGTGGAGGCCTTCTTTGCCGAGTACCTGACGCCTGTTGAAACCGTTGCCGAAGCCGAAGCCGAATTTGATGCAGCCAACTACGAGCCCGAAGAATTCGACGAGCTGATCGGCCGTTTTGAACTGGAGGGAATCCCTATCATCCTGACTTTCACGCGCGAGGGCGAGATCTTCTACTGCGAAGCCACCGGGCAAGCCAAGACAACGATCGTGCCGACCGCGGATCTTGAATTCAACATCGAGGTGGCCAATGCGGCCATCAATTTTCATCGTGGCGACGACGGCGAAGTCAGCTCCCTGACTCTCCATCAGGGTGGTGGCCTAACTGGTCATCGTATGGCAGGCGAAGCCTGGGCGCCGGATGCCGCAGAGATGGCAACATATACCGGCCGCTATTTTTCGCAGGAGTTGGAAGCATTTTACGAGATCGTTCTGGAAGACAGTGGCCTTGTCCTGAAGCACCGCCGCTTCAATGACTCGAAGCTCAAGATCAAGAAGACGGATATATTTACGGCGGGTTTCCCCCTCGCCGAATTGAGCTTTGTGCGGAGTGATGAGGGGTTGCTTACGGGGTTTGAGGCCTCCAATGGCCGCACTCGTGGGATTTTGTTTGAGCGGGTGGATTGAGATGGGCCCGCAGGCAAAACTCTCCAACTATTCCAGATCCGGATCGGCGGCGGCGTAAAATTCTCGCCGCACCTCATCGGCGAGTTGTTTGACCTGCTGATCCGGCACCTGAAGGTACTGCAAGGCTCGGCGCGTCAGTCCCAGTCCGGCTTCCATCTGGGGCACGATGACTTCGTGCACGCCCAGCTTGTAGAGCTCTTCCAGCAATTCGGTGGATTCCGCACGAGCCACGATGGGCATTTCCGGTCGCAATTGCCGCGCGTGACGGGCGATGGCGAGGGTGACGACCGGCGAGGGTGTGGTGATGAGCAATACGCAGGCCCGGTCCAGTCCGGCAGCCTGCAAAACCACCGGGTGGCTGGCGTCCCCGTAAATGAGGGCCACGCCGCTGGCGCGACAGCTTTCGAGGCGATGCTGATCCAATTCGACCGCGACAAATGATGTGTCCAATCGCTGCATGACCCCCGCCACGGCGCGCCCCATCCGGCCGGCTCCGGCAATGATGACGTGGTCATGCAGTTCGTCGTGGGTGATGTTGATCGATTGTACCGGATCGTCTTGGCGATGATGCAGGATTTTACCGTAGATCGGCGCCGTGGCGCGCGAGACAAATGGCGTCAAAAACATGGTCACCAGGGTGACAGCCATGATCAGCGAGTAGAGATTGGTGTCGATGCTGCCGGTGGCCACGCCCACTTTGCTGATGACGAAGGCGAACTCTCCGGCCTGGAACATGGTCAGGCCCAGGGCCAGGGGCACCACGTTGCGGTACCCGAAAGCCCGGCCGATGCCTGCGAAAATCAGCCCCTTGGTCAGCGAAACCATCACGACCAGGCCCAGCACAAGAAGCACATTTTCCCGCACGAATTGCGGTTCGAGCAGCATGCCCACCGAAGCGAAAAACAGCAGGCCGAATATATCCCGCAGGGGAATGATGTCGTTCAGCGCCTGATGGGCGTGGTCCGACTCGCTCAGCACCATGCCGGCCACGAAGGCACCAAAGGCGAAACTCAGGCCGACTTTGTAGGTCGCGAAGCCGATGCCCAAACCCAGGGCCGCCACCGTCAGCAGAAACAGTTCGCGCGAGTTCCAGCGGGCCACCTGGCGCATGAGCCAGGGCACGACCCGCGTGCCGACGACGATCATCAGGCCCAGGAATACCGCCGAACGCACGACTGCCCACCCGATGGCGGGCAAGCCGGCCTTCAGGTCGGTCAGTTCCGGCAAAAGGATCAAGAGAGGGACGACGGCCAGGTCCTGCACCAGCAACATGCCGATCATGACGCGACTGGAGAGGGTGCCCAAGCGGCCCTGACTCTGCAGGGTCTTGAGAATCACCATGGTGCTGGAGAGGGAAACGCAGGCGCCGAACCAGACAGCATCGGTCCAGGGCCAGCCTAGCACCAGACCCATCAGGGCGGTGAGGGCGACAGTCAGGATGATTTGGATCGTCGCGCCCACGAGGGCCACTTTGCGCACGACCTTCAATTCCTTGAGGGAAAACTCAATCCCCAGGGCAAACAAGAGCAGCGCGACGCCGATTTCGGCCAGCAGTTCGATATCGTGGGGGTCGGAGATCAGCCTGCCACCTGTCACCGGGCCCAGGATGATGCCCGCGGCGATGTAGCCCAGGATCAGCGGCTGTTTGAGGCGCTGGGCGACCACGCCACCCAGGAACCCGGCCGTGATGATGATGGCAATGTCTGCGGCGATGCCCATGCTGTTCTCCCGGTCCTACGTCTTCGAATCAGGTTATTTTCATCGTGAAGCCCATGATGGCGACTGTATCAGCGGGCCCGGTTCGGCGCAACGTGATCCCGACTAATGGCGGTGCTTAGGCGTGAGAAAGAACTGCAACAGGCACCCTTCCGCATTGACGCAGAAGTCGCCGGCCAGATCCGCCTTTGCCCGGGGGACTTGCATTCAGGAGAAAAGATGGGGCCAGATTTTAATGCGCCTTCCCTGGACGTAGGGGAAGGCGCGGAATGTGAAGCTTGAGGATGCTGCAGCTAGTCTCCGCTGGATTTGCTAGATCAGCGAAATTACGTAC
>DAOVTU010000047.1 GCA_030632925.1 Candidatus Krumholzibacteriia bacterium
AACGGGTCAAAGACTGGCTCTGGTCATCACAATCCAGGACCAGGGCTGCCTGATCCCGACCGCCCAATTCCCGGGCAAAGGCAAGGGCTGCGGCAGCCGCCAGTTCTGGCTGGCCCGGCTCGTGCAGGATCAACCACACGCGCGGTGACGACTTGCCCTCCATGGCGGCATCCATCGCTTCGGACATGGAGCCCTCGGCGGTAATTTCCTCAATTTGCGACCAGAAAGCCTCACCGGGCTCAAAATCCCAGTTATTCGTGCCCCACCCTGAGGTGTACAACGGCAAGCCGCCCGGAACACTGCCCGTACTTTCTCGTCCAGCGCTGTCTTGTCTGTCGGCCATCAAGCTGATCTCCCGTTTGAATCCGTTCCAGAACTCATTTTCTCCCAGGCCAGACGAAACGCCTGGACCACCAATTCCATTTCGGCCTCGGCGATGGTGCGCACATCAACCGCCAGGCCTTCCTGATTCATGCGGCCCACCAAGGCCGGATCGCCCAGACGCAACCACTGGTGGCAGCGCTCCAATTCGGCTTTGGGCCCCGTCCACATCAGCAACCGCGATTCGATGCTGGTCGACGAGAACGTGCCGCCGCCCACGCTGGACTGACCGGGCACCACCTGGCCACTCCAGCCAGTCGGGGCCGTGGCAGCCAATTCATCCAGCAGGCCTTGGGCCTTGCCGGCCAATTCATCCAACCCAAGGGCCAGTTGGTCCAAAGTCGGGATGGCCGGACGGCCTTCTTCCCGCAGGTAGGCCGTCAGGATTTCGTCCAGGGCCGCCAGGGTGGTCTTGTCCACCCGGAAAGCCCGGCGCATGGGATGCTTGCGCAGTTTGGCCACTTCGGCCGCGCTGCCGTAGATGACTCCCGCCTGGCATCCGCCCAGCAGCTTGTCGCCGCTGCAGGTGACCAGGTCCGCGCCCGTGGCCACGTCTTCGATCAGGAGGGTTTCGCCTGCGGGCAGGCCCACCTCTTCGTAGGGAAAGAATGCGCCGCTGCCGGCGTCGTACACCAGCGGGCAGCCTTCGACCTGGCACAGGGCCGCCAACTCGGCCACGGTCACGTCTTCGGTGAAACCCTCGACCGTAAAATTGCTGCGGTGCACTTTCAGCACCGTTGTGCCCGGAATCATCTCAGCCCGATAGTCCTCCAGGCTGGTGCGGTTGGTGGTGCCGATTTCCACCAGGGTGCAGCCGGTTTCGGCCAGGATTTCATGCATCCGGAACGAGCCGCCGATGGCCACCACTTCGCCCCGCGACAGGACCACGCGGCCCCCGCGGCTGAGGTGCCGCACAGCCAGCCAAACCGCCGCCGCGTTGTTGTTGACGATCAGAGCGTCTTCGGCGCCGGCCAGCAAGGCCGCTTTTTCCTCGACCTGCCGGCCCCGGTGCCCCCGGGTGCCGCTGGGCAGGTCAAATTCCAGATCCGAATTGTGCAGCGCCACGGTGCGCGCGGCGTCGGCCGCGGCCGGCGGAAAGCACGAGCGGCCCAAATTCGTGTGGACCACCACGCCGGTGCCGTTGAGCACCCGGGTCCATGATTTTTTCTCGAGTGTATCTTTTTTATTTACAACCCGTTCCACGGCAATGTTCAACAATTGCTCACGGCTTGAAACAGGCCCCTTGGCCTTTTTCAGTTCAGCGCGCAGATCGGCCACCACGCCCTGGATCAGGCGGGTCAACCACTGCTTGCGCCGTCCGGCCAAAAGGGGCACCAAACGGTCGTCAGCCAACAAAACACTGATTTGAGGCAACTCCCGCAAACGGGATGAAGCGTCGGACATGACAACACCGGACCAGGCAGGGGATGGAAACAATAAAACACCGGCCAACGGACACCTGAAAGCCGGATCGATACGCGGTGCCTAAGGTACCAGAAGGTGTGCCCGGTGTCCAGACAGCACTCCGTGTTTGCAGACCTTCGCCAAGGGAGGTACGATGCACCGAAACCCCTGCCCCTGAGCCCCGAACCCCGGATGGAGCCATGAACCTTCGCCGAGCCCTTTCCCCGCCCAACGCCCCCTGGCCGAGCCTTTTTTGGGCAGCAGCCCTGACGCTGCTGATCAGCGGTTGCGCCACCACGCCGCCTGCGCCCGAAATCATCCCCGTTGCGGGCTACGAAGGCCTGCAGGAGCAGTTGGTCGGACGCGATTTGTCGCCGCTGCACCAGCGCCGCATCGTGCTGGATCCGGGCCACGGCGGGTATTTCAAGGGCGCCCTGGGCCCCAATGGCCTGACCGAGGCCGAAGTGAACCTGGGCGTGGCCCTGAACCTGCGTGGACTGCTGGAATGGGCCGGGGCCGAGGTCTGGCTCACACGCAGCGCCAATACCGACTTTCTGAGTCCTGCCGACAGCTCGCTCAGCTCGGATCTGGCCATGAGAGTTTCCCTGAGCGATTCACTGCAACCCGATGTCTTTCTTTCGATTCACCACAACAGCACCGCCGCACTCGATCGCACCATCAACGAGACCCAGACCTACTACCCTCTGAACGATGACGGAGCTTCGCTGGACCTCGCGCGCAGCATTCATCGCCATCTGGTGCTGAATCTGGGCATCCGTCCGGCCAGTATCCGGCCGGGCAATTTCCATGTTTTGCGCAATTCCACTGTGCCGGCGGTGCTGGGCGAACCGGCCATGATTTCCCACCCGGTGATGGCCCAACGCCTGAGCCTGGCGGCCAGCCAGCGCCTGGAAGCCGAAGCCTACTTTCTGGGCCTGCTGGACTATTTCACCGGCGGCCTGCCGGCCTGGAGCGGAGCCGCGACCGACACCGTGCTTTGGGGGGCGTTGGATGATCCGGGAACCCTGAGTTGGCGCTTTCTGAGTGATGGCCAGATTGATGGTCAAGTTGGAGGTCAAGTTAGAGGTCAAGTCGATCAACAAAGTGGCGGCAATCTGCCGGGCCCGGATCCGGCCCATATCCGGCTCAGCCTCAACGGCCACCAGATCACTCCGCGCCTCAGCCCCGACACCCGTACCGTGAGCTGGCACCTGCCGCATGACCTGGCCCCCGTGCCCCACGTGCTGGAGCTGCAAGGGCGCAACCTGAACGGACGGGCCACCCCTCGGCGCCGGACGGTGCTCCTGCCACGCGCGGCCGCCACCGTACAATTGAGCATCACCGCCGAAGCCGATGGCGGGCAGGCCGGATTGCACTGGCACACCAAGGACGGCGCGCCCCCTCCGCAGGGCTTGCTCACCCTGACCTCGGGGCGCACGATACCCGTTGGGCCGAGGCAGCCAAACCGCATCCTGCTGCCGGGGCCCTTGCCGGATTTGTCGGACATCACATTTGTGGCGGCTGGCATTGCAGCCCGCCCTGCCCCTTGCGAAGTCGATGTGATCCGCTTGGCACCGGGGGAAAAACTGCATCTGGTGGAGGTTGACGGCCTGCCTTATGCCCCATCGACAGGCTGGCAGGCGCGCCTGGGCACCGGCGGCCACACAGCCCTGGTCACCAGCACCGCTGGCCAGCCCCTGTGGCTCGAAGGCACCGGAGTGCAGCCCATGATCGATGCCGATCCGGCTGATCCGGCGGCGGCGCGCACCGTTGCCGGCGCAGCATCCCACTGGAATGCCATTCCTGTACTGGCCGGGCTGCTGAACAAGGTCATCCTGCTGGATCCGGCCGGCGGCGGCACCACCACCGATGGCGCCGGGCCCCTGGGCCTGCGGGGCGCCGACCTGAACCTGGCTGTGGCCCAACAGGCGGCCCAGTTGTTGCGCGGGGCGGGCGCCGAAGTGCACCTGACCCGGCACGATGAAACTGCGCTCCTGGCAGTGGAGAAAGTGCGCCTGGCCGGCCAGATTGGCGCGGACCTCTTTTTGACCATCGGCCGCCGGGCCGAGGGCGAATCCCGTGTGGTGCGGCACCATCCGGGCAGCACCGTGGGACAGCTCTGGGCTGAGGCGGCCCTCAAGGCCAGCGCGCGGTTGCCAGCGGCCAACGGCAGCGCGCCGGACAGTTGCCGGCGAGAGACGGCCTCAAGTTATCTGCTGCGCCACACCGCCTGCCCCGCCCTGGAATGGCGCCTGGACCTGCCGCAAACGGCCCAAGAGGAACTGCGGCAGTTGAAACCAGGGTGGCATCGGGCCGAAGCCCGCGCCATCCTGCTGGCCATCTCGGCCATCAGTGGGCATCCGGCCGTGTTCGACAACACCCTCGATTTGTGGCGGATAATGAAGGAATTGGAAGCGGATGGCGGCCTGCCGGTGACCGAGATCGATTGGGTTCAGGTGGATGGCAACTTTGCCTGGTCGCCGCTGCCCGCTTTTGCGCCTGTTGCCGGCGCTCCAAAATCCATAAGTTCAAACCACGGACCCGGCTTGCCGGGCCTCCTGTTCAGGCACGTGCTGGAAATTCACGCCGGTGACCGCTGGCAGGTATGGCTGCTGGACCAGGCCAGGACCCGTACCGGTCCCGGCTGGCAGCCCCACCTCTTGCTGGGTGAAGCCCATAGTGGACGATGAAGCGATCATGAAGAACAGGGATCCAAAAACCAGGGCAGAAAGCGACCGTGTGACCCAGAGCGCCACTCACCATTCCCCGTACACCACGCGGGCCCAGGAAGAATTCCGCAGCGGCGGCTGGAAAAGGCTGGTCGGCGCACTGGTATTCGCACTCTGTGCCCTCGTCGCCTTCATCATTTTTGGTCCCAAGGAAGAAGACATCAAGCAGCGCTTCGAATACTACGGCGTGCGTGACGAGATGCAGATCATGAACGAGATTTCCATCGACGATGGCCGCGACCTCAGCGCCCAGGTGCCCCAATCCCTGCGCATTCCCCCGCCCCCGGCCAAACTGGAAATAGAAGAGGACAAGCCCGACCCCAAAGGCACCGAAGTGATGCCCGAAGTGCGGGACGCCGACCCCAACCGCATCGACGTCAATGACAAGAATCCTCAACCGGATTCCGAAGTTTCTGAAAATTACCAGGTGGAGATGGCCCTGCCCATGCAGTCCAATCCTGACTATTTCGCCCTCCACACACCATTGCCCACCTACCCAATGAACGCCTCCGAACTGGAGCGCCGCACGCCGGTCATCGTGGTCAAGGTGGGGTTGTTCGTCAATCCGGAAGGCAAGGTTTCGGAGGTCATGATTCTGGCTTCAAACGGCAGCAAGGCCTACGAGGATGCGGCCATCGCCGCGGTGCGGGAATGGCGCTTCGGCTGGCGGGTGGCCCCAGGCGCCGGGCGCTGGATGCAGTTCCCCTTCAACTTCAAGAGCCCCTACTTCACCCCTGATCGGTAGGATCGACAGCCGCTTCGTCCAACGGCGCCACGCCTTCCTCAAATCCTTCGGGCAAAACGTCCAGCAAATCGACGTCCAGCGAATCGACCTGCGCTCCTTCTGTCAGCACCCAGCCATCAGCAAACAAGCCGGCGGGGAAGCGCACGATGCGTTCGCCGCGGAACATGCGCATGGTCGGCCCAAAGGCTGCGGGCCCTTCCAGATCGAGATCCTGATTGGACAGACGGCGAGTCAGGGCATCGGCCAGATGGTGCCGCGTCCGGGCTCCACTTTCGGCCAGGGTATCGAGCAGCATGCGGGTGGCCTGATAGGCCTTCAGCGCCTGGGCCGTGGCCTCGGGCGGGTAGGTTTCGGTATTCCAATTACGGTTGAATTCCTCTTCCCAGCGGGAGGGGAACATGACCAGATCGTCCGGAAAAACCGCGCGCTCCAGGACGGTGCCGGAACGATCGCGCAGCTTGTTGCTGTTCCAGTTGCTCAGACCCAGCACCAGGGATCCGGCCCGGAAGAAGTCCAGTTGCGGCCCCAGCAGAACCATCTGGTCCACCGATGCCGGCGCAAAAATCACTTCGGGGCGCTCTTTGCGCACCTGCAAAATGGGATCCTTGAAGTCGGTGCCCTGAGCGGGAAAATCGGCCGTGGCCACGATCTGGCCCCCACGGCTTTCGATCTCGGCGGTGAAGACCTGGGCGTGACGCCGCCCCTCGGGCGTATCGGGATGGATGATCGCAAAACGTTCCTTGAGCAGGATCGAAGTCGCCAACTGGGCCAACAGCCGCACTTCATAAAGTCCAGTGATGTTGGTCTGGAAAACCGAAGGGCCCAACTTCCAGATGTTGTCGTTGGTGGCCGTGGGGCTCAGCAGGGGCACGCCGTACAGGTCACAGACCACGGCCGCCGAAGCGGTCGGGGCGCTGAGCAGACCGCCGATCATGGCGATGCTGCCTTCATGGGCACACAGCTCGCGCGCCACCAGGGCGCTGACCACAGGGTCGGCCGCCGAGTCTTCCAGTTTCAAAACAAACTCGGTGCCAAATTCCAGATTGCTTTCCTGGGTGGCCAGCAGGGCCGCGTCGTAAAACGCATTGCCCAATATGGCGTAGCGCCCGGTCAGGGGCACCACCACACCCACCTGGTTCGGATCCACCACTCCGACCGGCGCCAGCAGACGTCGTCCGGGACGCACGTCAGCTCCCACCAGTTCCAGGGCAGCCATGGTCCAGCGGTCTTCGGGGGCGGCCGCTTCCAGGCGCGCCGCCATATCATCGGCCAATGGATATTGCCCCACCGCCAGGCTGGCCTTCACGTTCAGGTAGCCCAGGTAGGTCCACAGGTCACTGTCCGGATGTTCAGCCATCAGGCCACTGACCTGCTCCTGAGGCAACGCCTCCAGATAGACCGAAGCCCGGTAGGAGCCGTCGGATTTTGTACCGCGTTCGGGATTGCGGTCGTGGTAGGCCAACATGTAGCCGGCCGCACTGAGAGTGTCGCTACCGGTGGCGGCCAGGTCTGCCCCACGCAGCAGTGTCTGGTCCACCAGCGGGCTGTCGGGGTAGCGGGAAAGCAGTTCGTCAGTCAGGCCCAGGGCCCGCGTGCGGTCCTCCAGGCGAGCGGCCGAGGTCACCGCCAGGGTCAGCACTTCATCGTTGCGCGGGAAGGTCGGGTAGTAGTCCAGCAGGCTGGCGGCCAGATCCAGGGCCTTGCGGTCGCGGTGCAGTGAACTTTCTCGCTTGAGCTGAGAATACAGCCGCTGGGCCTGATCCATTTCAGTGCCGCTGAGGGACGTTTTCTCTTTGCCACCACCGGCGGAACCGCCACAGCCGGCTAAAATCCCAGCCAGCAAGATGGTACTGAGAGTCAGAGCCGCCCAAAGGGCGCCCCTGCCTGCCAGTGAGTTCATTTTTACCCTGCCGCTCATCCTTGCCGCCGCCATTTCAGCCTCCTGCTTGTCTGCATCCGGTTTCCCGGTTAATTGACCGTGAACCCTGCAGAGGCAAGGACCATGCCGTTGGCATCGAGCACCTTGACCTCCCAGTTGCCTGTCCAGGCAGGCAGGATGCGCTTGGAGGACCAGGTCCGCCAATCCGCTGATCCAACAGTCAACTCCACGCGGGCCATGGTTTTACCTTCATGGTACCAGACGTGGGTCACAGCCGCGGGAGCCTCCAGGTTCTGGATCCGGGTCAGGCAGAAAACCCGCCCTTCCTCGGCAGAAAATCCGTCAGCGGCAAATTCGCCCGTTTTGCCCTCGATCGAGCGCGTGGCCCGGTCCACACCGGTGCCGAACATCACTTCGACCGCGGCGGCGGGGCCATCAGCCGCCACCTCGTCCTGGCCCCACACTACAGTGCCGGACATCAACAAGGCGAAAACCAGGACCATAATTCTCATGGAGCAGCGTGTGTTCATCCGTGACATGCTCATTCCTCCCAGGTTCAGTTCTGACGCAGATCCTCAATGGACTGCGGGTTCAGGACCTTCGGATTGTTCAGGTTCTTGTTCAGGAACTTGGCGTCTTCAATCAACTCGCTATCGGGATATTCTTCGATCAGCATAATCAGGTAACGCTCGGCGATGCGACGATCCTGCCAAGTGTCCAGAGCCACGTTGGCCGACATGAACAGGGCGTCGTCAGCCTTGGGGTCGTCCGGATAATCGGTGTGGATCATCGAGAGCAATTCCAGTTTGCGGTCGGGATCGGGCAGGGCCATGGCGCGGTTGAAAAGTTCCTCGGCGCTGGCACCCTGGCCGGGCGTGTAGGCCCCCAGCATTTCCACCGGATAGGTGTTCCGCGCTTCCAGCAGGTAGTCCTTGATGATGGAATTCTGCCAGCCCGGCAGCATGTCCTTCAGGACCTGGCTTTCGGCTTCGGCGAAGGTCTGGGGACGTTCGTATTCACGGTGGGTCACTTCGACCACATGCCAGCGATCGGCCACCTTGATCGGGGCATGCAGGCCCATTTCCAAATCATAGACAGCGGTGGCGAACTGCTCCGAGCCGCGGATGAAGGGAATGAATCCGCCCTTGGCAAACCAGCCCGTGTTGCCGCCTTCTTTTTTGGTGTCGTCGTTGGTGCTCATCTCTTCCACCACATGAGGGAAGTTGTTCTTATAGTCCCCGCTCTGCAAACGCTGGTAGGCCAAGTCTGCATCGTCCTTGCTGAGGCACTCCACGTGGCGGGCCATCACCAGGCCCTGCTGGCGGAATTTGCCCTTGTTGACCGCGAAGTGGGCCCGCAGGTCTTCTTCATTGGGCTTGTTGTCCCGCAGCAGACCGTAGTTGCGCATGGCATAGTCCAGGGTGTTGCGGCGCTGGCTGATCAACTGGCGGGCCACATCCTGGTCGTTGTAGATCTTCAATTCCATGGCGCCCTGCACCATCAGCGACTGGTCAATCATCTTCTTGAGGGCCAGCCGTTCGCCATCCGGTCCCATGAAGTCGGCCTTCAAGCGGGGCGGCAATTCGTCAATGTACAACTCGAGCATGCGCTCGGTGATCTGCACGTCGCCGATCTTGGCAACCACGGTGCTGGTATCGTTGGTGAAATCGCCATACAGCGGCTTCCACTGGAAGCGGTCCTGACTGGACTCGTCGGTCTGGCAACCGGCCAGCGCCAACAACGCAACAACTACAACCATCAGGGCAAGGCAACGACGTACGGCGGACATGTTGAATTCTCCTCGGCTTGAACGATTTTCGGGTCAATTTCGGTCAATTTCGGGTCGATTATCGGATTGATCACCTGGATGGATCAGGGCCTCTCGCGCCGGGCAGACGCTACAACAGGTCCTTGCGTCCCTGTTCTTCCAGTTTGGTGATGACTTCCTTGATTCTTTGGGCGTCGGCCTTGCGGCAGACCAGCAGTGCATCTTCGGTGTCCACGATTATCATATCACGGACGCCGATGAGCGCCACCATGCGATCGTCGACGCGGATCACATTGTCCTGGCTGTCGACAGCCAGCAGGTCGGCCTGACCGCGGTTGGTTCCGTCCAGGTCGGCGGCCAATTCTCCCCACGCATCCCAGGCTCCGAGGTCCGACCAGCGAAAAGTCGCCGGCAGAACCGTAAAACCGGGCAGTTTTTCCATGATGGCGAAATCGATGGAATCTGCGGGGCAATGGCGATAGGCGGTTTCCAACGCCTCGGCGAACCCTTCGGTTCCGAATGATTCCGCAGCGGGGGCCATCAGGGCCACCACATCAGGCAAATGTTCATGGGCCATGGCCTCAAAATGGGCCGGATTCCAGACAAAAATACCGCTGTTCCAGAAATGTCGTCCGCCGCGCACGTAACCTTCGGCGGTGGCCAGATCCGGCTTTTCGACAAAACGCAGCCCCTGCCGAATATCCCCAGCCGTGTCTTCGGTCTCCAGGTAGCCATATCCGGTTTCCGGCTTATCCGGCGGAATGCCAATGGTGACTACGGTTGCCGAGGCGGCTGCCAGGTCAAAGGCAGCAGCCAACTGGTCGCGGAATTTTTCTTCGTCGGGAATAAAATGATCGGCTGGCAAGAGGGCCACCGGGGCACCGGGTGACAGGCGCGCCGCCACCCCCAGCCCGAGCACGGCACAAGGAGCGGTGTTGCGACCCACCGGTTCGGTGATCACATGGGAAGCTGGCAATTCGGGGAGTTCAGCGCGTGTGGCCTCGGAGAGACTGCCGCTGGTGATCACCAGCACGCGATCCGGACCCACCAGCGGGGCGACCCGGTCGTAGGTTTCGCGCAACAGGCTCTGGCCACTGGCCAGGGCCTGCAACTGCTTGGGCCTGTCTGTCCGGCTCAAGGGCCAGAAGCGTGTGCCTCGGCCCCCAGCCATGATGACACAGATGCCCCGGTTCAGCGACCGGGGTGAGGTGGTCGAATCGGACATCATATCCATCCCAGGTCCCAGGGCCTCACGGCCCAATCAGGCCCCGGATCCGCCGGGGTTGCGGCGGCCAGCGGCCTGATCGGTTGCTGGCAAGCTCATCTGGTCGACAAAACCGAAAGTCCACCGAAGGACCAGTCCACTGAAGAACCAGTCCACTGAAGGACTATTTGTCCCACCAGCTACTCAGCTTTGACAACCCAGACCTTGGCCGTCACTTCAACCTCAGAGTGCAGCTTCACGCCGACCGAGTAAACACCCAACTGCTTGATCGCATCTTCGATGACGATCTGCTGGTGCTCAATGGTCGTGTGATCGCTCTCGAGACTGGCGGCAATATCACGGGCGGAAACCGAACCGAAGAGCTTGTCTTCCTCGTCGGCCTCGACGGTGATGGTGCAGCTCAATTCGCCCAGCTTGGCGGCCAATTCTTCGGCGCCAGCCTTGCGCAGGTCATCACGCTTGGCCGAAAGCTTCATGTGCTCGGCGACCAATTTGCGGTGCCCATCGGTAGCCAGTACGGCCAAGCCTTTGGGGATCAGGTAATTGCGAGCAAAGCCCCGGGCCACGGTGACGGTTGCACCCATCTCGCCCAGGTTGTCAACGCTCTCCATCAGGATAACTTCCATCTCAAACCACCTTAATCTTGGGAAAACGGCACAGTGGGCGTTTCTCCCAGGTCATCATCAGACTCGTCAATCAGACTCGTCATCGTTGTCGTCGTCGTCAGTGAAGCCGCGGGTTGCCAGATGGCGAATGTCCCACCACTGGTCAAGCACGCCCAGCGCCACTGCTATGTAGATGCCCGG
>DAOVTU010000104.1 GCA_030632925.1 Candidatus Krumholzibacteriia bacterium
GCTCGCGTACTGCTTCTTGGTCGGCCGCCCCTCGGCGCCGGTGTAGTCCATGCTGGCCGAGCAATCCATCAGCAGAGTGGCCCGCAGGTTGGTCTCTTCAGTGAAAACTTTCAGGTAGTGCCGGTCACTTTTGGCATACACGCGCCAGTCGATGTTGGCCACCGACTCGCCCGCGATGTACTGGCGGTACTCGGCGAACTCGGCGCTGAAACCGTGGTAGGGGCTTTTGTGCATCCCGGTCAGGAAGCCTTCGACCACCAGCCGCGCCACCAGATCCAGGCGGCCCAGACGGCCCACCAGTTCCGGCGTGAGCAGCTCGTTGCTCACGAACCGACCTCATCGAGAATCAGGCTGACGATGCGGTCCTTGGAAACGTTTTCGGCCTCGGCATGGAAGTTCGAAACCAAACGGTGCCGCAACACCGGATGAGCCAACCGCCGGATGTCTTCCAGGTCGGGAGTCGGGCGGCCATCCAACAGGGCCTTGGTTTTGGCGCCGCGAATCAGGTACTGGGCAGCGCGGGGTCCGGCGCCCCAGGCCAGGAACTCCTTGGCCGCGGCGGCTTCTTCGCCACTGTTCACGCGGGTGGCGCGCACCAGTTTCACCGCAAAGTTGGTCACATTTTCGGCCACCGGCACCTGGCGCACCAGTTGCTGGCTGGCCAACACTGCCGCGGCATCCAATACGCTGGTCAACTCGGCCTCGTCACTGCCGGTGGTGTTTTCGACAATGGCCACTTCGTCGGCAAAGGTCGGGTAGTCGATCAGCACATTGAACATGAAACGATCCAGCTGAGCTTCGGGCAGCGGATAGGTGCCCTCCTGCTCGATGGGGTTCTGGGTCGCCAGCACAAAGAACGGATGGCCCAGGTCGTGGGTATTGCCACCTGCGGTCACCTGGTGTTCCTGCATGGCCTGCAACAGCGCAGCCTGGGTCTTGGGCGGCGTGCGGTTGATTTCATCGGCCAGAATCAGGTTCGCAAAAATGGGTCCCTTGATGAATTTGAACTGCCGGTGGCCCGTGCCGTGGTCCTCTTCCAGGATTTCCGAGCCCGTGATGTCGCTGGGCATCAGGTCGGGCGTGAACTGGATGCGGTTGAAGCTCAGGTCCATGACCCTGGCCAAGCTGCTGATCAGCAGGGTCTTGGCTAAACCCGGCACACCCTCGAGCAGAACGTGGCCGCCGCTGAACAAGGCGATCATCATCTCATCGATGACATTCTCCTGCCCCACGATGACTTTGGCGATTTCCTGGCGCATGGCTCGGTAGTGCTCGCGCACGGCATCGATGTCCTGGGGGGCGTTGCTCCGGGCAGATTCGTCCACGGGGGTGTCCTTTCACTGGCACACTGGTACAAGAAGGCTCTTCAATAGGATATGACGATATCGCTGTCTGGCCCAAACGTCCAGTCCGCATGTCCTCCGGATATCCTCTGGATATTCTCTGGATATCCAGCGTTCTGGGTCTTCGAGGGCAGAAGAGTGGTACGACACAAAACCAGGCAAGTTCCAGACAGACCCGGATGGCGAGCGGACACGAGGTCCGTCCGGCCGCCATCCTCCGCCGTTTCAACTACGGCCGATCGATCTCGATATCGAAATCATCGTAGTTGTAACGGAACTGCAGCATGGCACTCTCGTTGCCCGAATCATCAACCGCTGCCACACCGTATACGACCTCACCCGCCAGGGGCGCCCGATCGATGAACCGCGATTGGGCCACCGGGCTGGCGGTCAACGTCCAGACTTCGCCAAAGGCCAGGCGGTAGACTTTGTACCCGGCCAAGTCACCATCGGTGACATTGGCCTGCCAGGAAAGCTTCACCGACTCGCACCCCGGGCAGGCCACCAGGCCCGTGGGAACCGCTGGTGGTGCCGTGTCCGGTGGTGGCGGTGTCACGGGATCGTCCGAGTCCGAACATCCGGCCAGCACCAATCCCAGGGCCAGGATCGCGATAATTGTCCAGGTCTGCTTCCAAAAACTCCAGTGCTTCATGATTTTGCTCCTTTGCTGCCGTCAAAATCAGAATGAGGCTTCGCAGGACACTGTCGGGCAGATGGTTAAAATCAGGGGCTGGTTTCCGGATGCGGTGGCAGCGGAAGTGGAGCAGTTGGGACCAGTCGGATTCGAATCAGCGGTGTCCCGAACCGTTCAAGTTCGATAAACCTGTTCGCAGCCGCCACCCTCTTTTACCTGACCTTGCCCCATGGAAAAAAGAGTTTTTTTATCAGGATTATTGTCATTTTTCAGTTAAAAACACGCAGGACGTTGGCCCTTACCCATATCCTGTAGTATTGTGCCGGACGCTGGACATTAGCCAGACGACACAGGAACCAAGCGAACCCCGGGAGACCCCGTGCACAAGAGACTGTACCGCACCGTCGAAAGCCTGCTCGAGCGCATCGACCATTCGGCCGGCGACGAAAAGATGCTGCTCGAAATTCTGCAATTGCTCGTTGAAGGCGAAGAGGCCCAATCCTTCGGCGTCGACAGCGGTCGTCTCTACCGCGAAGAAGACACCGAATACCTGCTCATCGAAAGCATTGGTGAACACGGGCCGGCTATCGCCGGCAAAACCGTCAGCAAGAGTTACCAGGTTGTGCAGGATATCGAGCGCCGGCGGTTATGGGTCATCTCGCCTGAAACGCCCGGCTTTGATCCCGAACTGGAAGCCCAGTTCACGGGCCATGACACCGCTGCGATTCTCATCGGCCGCGACCCGGCCTACATTCTGAGCCTGGGTTTGACCCACCACGGCAGCGAAGAAGACCTGTTGGTGCTGCTGGAAACCATCCGCGCCTCGGTCGGGCTGAAGCTCAAGGAGCAGGCCCTGGCCAACCAGATGCGCCAGGCCCAGGTCATCCAGCAATCGTTGGTGCCACCGAACCTGCCCACCCTTGACGGTTTCGACATCGCGGCAGCCAGTACGCCAGCCGACGATGTCGGCGGCGACGTGTACGACGTGCAGGAAGTGGAAGCCGATGTGCTGGGCCTGATGATGGCCGACGCCAGTGGCCACGGCCTGCCCGCGGCGCTGCAGGCCCGCGACGTGGTCATCGGCATGCGCATGGGCCAGGCCGAAGGCGAAAAAATCACCGCCACCATCGGCCGCCTCAACCGCGTCATTCACCGCAGCAGTCTGGCCAGCCGATTCATCTCGCTGTTTTATGCGGAGCTGGAAAAATCCGGCAACATCGCCTACGTCAACGGCGGGCACTGCCCACCCCTGTTGATCACCCAGAAGAACAATGTTTTCGAATTGAAAACCTGCGGCCCGGTGCTCGGCCCCTTGCCCGATGCGGTTTACCGACGGGGCTACCTCACCCTGCGGCCGGGTGAAATCCTGGTCCTGTTCACCGATGGCGTCACCGAGCGGCACGACCCCAGTCAGGGCGAAAGCACCGATGACATCGAGGATTTTGGCCGCGACCGCCTGGTGCAGGCTGTCATCGAAGGGCGTGATCTGACGGCTGAGGAAATCGCCGCGGACATCATGCAACGGGTGCGCGAATTCGGCAACCGCAGCCCCCTGGACGATGATGTGACGGTGATGGTGATCAAGCGGTTGCCCGCCAAGAGCTATGCGCCGGCAGAGGATTTGACCCGGGTTTCGGTGGAAACCAGGCGATAGAGGGCAACGGTCCAGGGCTGGCTTTCACGCAACCCCACGCCGGAGATGGTGCAGGTTTTCATCAATTCGAAGCGCACGCCATCAACAGTGCGGCCATCCCAGCGCGGCTCGCCTTCGGCCCGGTCCACGAAGTAGTCGGGATGGCTGCCGTCAGGCCCCAGATTCAGCCAGGCTCCACTGTTGACCATTTCTTCGAAGCCCAACTCCAGGCCCACTTCGAGCACCTCGGGGCTCACCAGTCCCATCAGGTCCAGCACCCGACGTTCGCTGCCATAGCCCACCGCGCCGATATCCAGGGCAGCGATCACGGCATCTTCGGCCGTATTGTCCCGCAGCCAATAGCCCAGATCCAGATAGCACTCGCGCACACCGACGGGGAACTGGCGCGTGTGCGGCACCACCTGACTGTTGAACAGCCAAACGTTGAAGAGGATATTCAGGCCAACAGAAATGACAATGATCCTGCGCCCGAGCCACAGCGAACGGCGGTCAATGGCCGTACCGCGCATCAGCCATTCGGCGATCAAGCCCATGGCCAGCATCAGCACCGGTGCCAGCGGGCTCACGTAGCGCGAAATGATCCACACCTGGCGCAGGGCGTATCCGCCCAGCAGGGCCGCAGTCCAGACCACGGCGATGCCCACCAGGGCCACCGGCCCCCACACCGACCAGGGACCTTCGCCAGTGGCCAATTCTTCCTTGTGCGCACCCGGATCGGCGTAGTGCCACAGCCCGGGTTCCGCCATCTTGTTATTGCGGTAAAGGACGTAGGCAATCAGCACCACCATGCCCAGCCACAATATGCCCTGGATGGCGCCGAGCATTTTGATGGCCTGCCACAGATAGCCCAGCACGACCAGCGGATCAAAAGTGGCGCCGCTGCTCTTGGCGCTGGCAGTGCCCGGCAGGATGCGTCCGAAGGTGAACCAGGCGTAGGTCAGCCAGGGCCCGATCACCAGCAACCACCCTACGGCCGCCGCGGCGATGGGCTTGTGGGGACGGGCGCGGTAACGTTCGGCACGGCCCCCCATGGCGCCGGCCCGGAAATATTCGAACCACAACAGCAGTGGCAAAGCCAGCGGCCCGAGGAGCATGAATTCCGGTCTCACCAATCCGGCCATACCCGCGGCCAGGCCCCAGGTCAGGTAGCGCCGCCACAGCGGAACCCGAACCGGTCCAATGCGCAAATCCTGGCCCGAAAACAGGGGCCACAGCAGGACCAGCAGCATGGCTGTGGCCAGGGGCGTCTCCATGCCCGACCAGGTCCAGCGCAGGAACCAGGTATCGGCCAACACGGCCATCAGGAACAGAGCTTTCCAGCCTTCGGGGAATGACAAGCGGGTCAGAATTTTATCGACCAGCACCAGAACCAACACACCACTGAGACCACCCAGGGTGGCAGCTGCTGCAAAAGGCGAAAGGCCCAGCTTGAGCAGCAGGGCCAGGCCAAATATCCACAGCGGGCTGGTGGCGCCGTAGCTGTGTTCACCAGGGTTGAAACTGAATTCCCCGTATTGCAGCAGATTCTCGGCGTAGCGCAAATGAATGAAGGTGTCGTCGGTGATGTACCCGCGCATGGCGTACCCGGCCACCGCCAGCAGGGCGATGGCAATCAGGAGACGCAGAATTCGAGCGGGTTTCATCCAGCCAAACCTTCTTCAGAAATCAAGCCTACTTCAGGAACATGGGCAAATCTTCAACCCGGCGGATTTTGGGGCGGTATTCGTCGACATCGTAGAACCGGTCGACATCCACCCGTTTCAAGCCGTCGGTGATGGTGTCCAAGCCAACGGTGGTGTAGCGCCCTTGTTGCAACGCGGTCATCACGCCGCTGCGGCCGTCCAGCAGGACATCCATGGCCAGATTGCCGAAGTTCATGGCCACCATGCGGTCCAGGGAATCCGGCGCGCCGCAGCGCATCATATAGCCCAGCTGCTGATAAGTCACGTCATGACCGGTCAGTTCCTTGACCCGCGAGGCCGTCCACTGCCCCACGCCACCGAGTTTGCGGTGGCCATAGGCATCTTCTTCACCGGTTTGCATGATATCGCCGCCGGTGGGGATCGAACCTTCGCTGATGGTCATGATGGAATAGTCGCTGGGGTTGTCGACCTTGTCCTGCAAAACCTTCTCGGCCAGGACTTCCACGTCGAAGGGCACCTCGGAAATGATGGCCCGGTTCACGTTGGCCAGATAACTGGCAATGAGGCTGGTTTCGCCACTGTTGCGGCCGAACAATTCGATCAGACCGATGCGCTCGTGGCTGCCGATGGGCGTGCGCAGGTCGTTGATGGCCTGCACCGCGCGGGTGATGGCGGTACCAAAACCAATGCAGTAGTCGGTGCCATAGACATCGTTGTCCATGGTCTTGGGAATAGCCACCTGCGGATATCCCGCCTCGTTCAGGCGCGAAGCATAACTGAGGGTATCGTCGCCACCGATGGGCACGAGGGCGTCAATTTCGAGGGCTTCAAGATTGGCCACCACGGTGTCTGTGATGTCGGCCGGATAGGTGCGGTCGTCGCTGCGCAGGTGCACCGGCATGTCGGCTTCGCGCACCGAAGCGGGATTGGTGCGGCTGGTGTGCAGAAAGGTGCCACCGGTACGGTCAATGGTGCGCACGTCTTCGTAGTCCAGGGGAATCAGCCACTGGCGGTTCCACTCGGGATCACCGCCGGGCCGGTAGTTGCAAATGCCGCCCCAACCCCGCCGGAAGCCCACGACTTCAATGCCCGCCGAGTTGGCCCGGGCCACCACCTGCTTCATGGCGGAGTTCAAACCTGGCACATCGCCGCCGCCAGTCAGTAGGGCAATTTTCTTGATTTTGCGCATCACAATCACTCCCGTTAAAAGGCCCCATACGAGGCCGGAATCACTTGTTAAGCCTGCAAATTACAACGAGAGGCGGGCCCGAGCAAGGCCACGCCTCCCTGGACGGACAAATATCCCATTAAAGTGCTGGCACACGCCTCAATCGAACTTGCAATGGCACCCCGCCGCCAGGAAAGTGCCCTCGCAGGACATTTTCACCAGGGCCCGCACATCATTTTCACTCATGCCGAAGGCCTCCATGGCCATAGCATACTCCTGGGACAGCGAGGTGCTGCTGACCGTCGGGTTGTCGGTGCACAGGGCCACCTTCACTCCGGCGTCCAGGAATTTCGGCAAGGGGTGGTTTTTCAATTTATCAGTGGCGCCGGTCTGCAGGTTCGAAGACAGGCACACCTCCAGATAAACTCCATCGCGGGCCAGACGCTTGATCAGTTCGGGGTCCTGTCCGGCACTGGTGCCGTGTCCGATGCGGTCGGGGCCGAGGCAGTCCAGGGCTTCCCAAATCCTTTCAGGACCTTCACTTTCCCCTGCGTGGGCGGTTTTCTTGAGCCCCATCTTGGTCGCCAAATCGTACGCGTCACGGAACAGAATGGGCGGGAAAGGTTCTTCGTGGCCGGCGATATCAAAGCCGATCACTCCTACGCCATCGTGGAATTCTTCCTTTTCACCGAGCACTTCGCGCAGCAGCAGGCGAGCCATGTTGCCCCCGTGGTTGCGCATGGCGATGACGATGATGCCGACCCTAAAGTCCGGGTGCTCCTTGCCAAACGTGGAGAATCCCTTGCGAGTCGCCGCCAGAACCTGGCGCGTGGTCAATCCGGCCCGCCGATGGATCAGGGGATTGATACGCAATTCCAACAGGCGCACGCCGTCGTTGTACGCATCTTCAGCCAGCTCGTAGGAAATGCGCCGGATATTGTCGTAGAATTGGGTGTACTGCAGGGGCACGTGGAACTTGTCGAGGTAGTCCAGGAGGGTATTATCCAGGCTGTCATCCCACTGCAGATAGTGCCGAAACTGCTCGAAGTCCAAGCCCGGGACGGCGCTGTAATACTTCTCGGACAATTCCCACAGGGTTGCCGGGCGAATGGATCCATCAAAATGGCGGTGAATATCGGCCAATGGCAACGATTTGATGAAATCCAAGCGTTTATGCATTACATTATTGGCAGATGGGTTGTGCGGGGAAGATTCTTGCGATGGCATGGCTTCGGTATCCGATCATTAGCTTGATTCGAGATCTTGTAAATTCGGAACAGGATAGGACTATCCGGTCCGGATTGCCAGTGTCGAACGCAAGATATACAACCAATTAACGTTCTCAGTTGGACACCATTAGGGGTGGTGTACATATTGCGGTAGTTGGTCGATGATTCAGAATTGGCCTTCGGCGGTACATGCTGTACCGGGGAGACCGGAGCCACTACAGGAGCGTTTGATTAATTATGAAAGTCAACACCAAGGTCCGGTATGGCCTACGCGCCATTCTTCAAATCGCTGAAAGCTACGGCGGCGACCCGGTGCCTATCAGTGTCATCAGCGACACTCAGGAAATCAGCGGCAAATACCTCGAGCAGGTTGTCGGCACGTTGCGCCGGGCCGAGCTGATCAACAGCCGCAAGGGTGTGCGCGGCGGCTACACCCTTTGCCGCGACCCCAAAGAAATCAACCTTTGGGAAATCATCACGGCCCTGGACAACCACACCACCTTGGTGGACTGCGTCCTGGAACCGGATGTGTGTGACCGGTCGGA
>DAOVTU010000458.1 GCA_030632925.1 Candidatus Krumholzibacteriia bacterium
GATGGTGGCGTCGGCTGCATCGGGAGTGCCGTTGCCGTCGGCGTCGATCACCGAAGCGTGCAGATTATTCAGGATGACAGTGGCCAGGCCGCCGTCGAGGCCGTCATTGCTCGGGGCGCTGTCCAGGCCGTTGAGGCTGTCGGCAGCCGCGGTGGCCACGGCCACGGCCTTGATCACGGCGTAGGTGGGCACCTGTCCGCCCAAATCCGGATAGATGGCGGTCCAGGGCAGGGCGAATTCCGCGTTGAGCCAGAAGGGGAACCGGGTGGTGCTTTTGGCGCCGGTGTTGAACGCCTGGGCCCGGGTCACCGAACCGGTGATGCCCATGCTGGCTCCGGTATCATCAGTGATCAGGTGAGCGCGGGGGATGAAGCCGGGAAAGCCTTCGTCGGCGCCACGGCGCAGGACGAGTTCGAAGCGATGGTCCTGGGGCATTTCGAAATTGCCGGCCGCCGAATCGATGACTGCGGCGCTGTTGGGTCCGAGGCCGCGATCAAGGTCAAAGAATACGCTGAGAGCTTCATTGGTGCCAAAATCCTGGTAGGTGACACCAACGTAAAGGTTGTCCTGGTCCCAGGTTAGCCACAGTCGGCGGGTATTGGCCGTGCGTGCCAGATCGTCATCGGCGGTGTCGTCGACCACAAGGTCGGCAACGTCCCAATCCAGACCGTCACCCGTGATGGTGCCGTCTATGGTGGGAGCATGGAATGGAACGGCCAAAACGACCGTTGCCAGAGACAGAAAAACCGCAGCCACCAGCAAGCGGGTGCGGACGGGGATCAGCGCAGCAGATTTTTTCATAGTCCGGGCAATCTACAGGAATATAGGGGACCATTTCAATCGAATTCGTCAACTGAACAGATTTTCAAAAATATTGGCGACGGGTGTTGTCCTCAAAGGGCAAACAGAGTAGAGTCCCGCCCTATGAAAACTGTGACTATACATATGTCCTCGTTGAGGAAAATAGTAACCTGCACGGTCCTCCTGGCGTTGGTCCTGACCGCGGCGTGCGGCCGCGTGGACCGGTCCCGCAGTGTCATCGTCTGGGAACAGATGGACCCCAAGGAGCAGGAGTTTTTCGACCTGCACGTGGCCGAATTCCAGAAACGGCATCCTGAATACGCCGAATTCACCATCGAAAGGGTGCATTACCGCACCGAAGACCTGCAAACCCAGTTCCAGACCGCCGCTTTGGCCTATGGCGGCCCAAGTATGGTTTATGGCCCCGCCGACAAGATCGGCCCCTATTCCATCATGGGCCTGCTGATGCCGGTGGAAGATCTGGTGCCCCAGAGCGAAATCGACCGTTTCGAGCCCGAAACGTTGCCCATACTGGATAATCACGTGTGGGGCCTGCCCGATCACGTGGGCAATCACCTGACTTTGGTGGCGAATCTGGATCTGGTGGACGAAATCGCCGTCAATACCGACCAGTGGCTCACTCAATTGGCCGAGACCACGATAGACAGCGACGGCGACGGCCGGCCGGAGCAGTACGGTCTCGTGTTTAACCTGTTGGAGCCCTTCTGGTTAGTCCCTTGGCTGGGTGGCTATGGCGGCTGGGTTATGGACGACAACTCGTCGCCGACCCTGGACAGTCCGGCTATGGTCGGCGCCCTGGAATTCCTCAACAGCCTGAAAAAATCGCGGGTTGTGCCCCTGGAATGCGATTATCCCATGGCCGACACCATCTTCAAGGAAGGCCGGGCCGCCTACATCATCAATGGCCCCTGGTCCTGGGAAGGGTACCGCGAGGCTGGTATCAACGTGGGCTTGGCCCCGATTCCCATGGTCAGCGCCACCGGTATCTGGCCCGCCCCGATGACTTCGGCCAAGTGCTACTCGGTGAACCGCTATCTCAATCCTGAAACCCGCGAAGTGACCGCCGCCCTGCTGGCCTACCTGACCGGCACTGAAGTGCAGATCGCATTGGCCAAGGGCTTGAGCGTGATGCCCGGCGACAAGGAAGCCGCCCAAAATCCCGATATCGTCAATGACCCAGCGCTGTTGGCCAGCCAGACCCAGATCGAAAAGGGCCGCCTGATGCCCATCGTACCGGAAATGCGCGCCATCTGGGACGCCATGCGCCCGGCCTACCAAAGCGTGATGAATGGCGAACTGGATCCCGATGACGCCGCGCGCCAGATGCAGGAACGCGCCGTCACGATGATCGAAAGGATGCGCGAGTAATGGGCCGCATGCAGAACAAACTCGCCTTCTGGTTCCTGCTGCCCTCGGCGCTGGTGCTGCTCGGCGTGGTCGCCTACCCGTTCTTTTTCAACGTGTGGATCTCGCTGACCAACTGGAACATGTTCCACTTCCGCGATCCCGAATTCATTGGCGTCACCCATTACCTGCGCCTATTCAGCGAGCCGGATTTCTACCGCATCTTCGGCAAGACCCTGGCCTGGACGGTCATCAACCTGATCTTCCATTTCACTCTCGGTCTGGGTGCGGCGCTGTTGCTGAATCAGAAACTGCCGGGACGCAATCTCTACCGCGCCCTGTTGATTTTGCCCTGGGCCATGCCGCAGTACATCAGCGCTTTGACCTGGCGCGGCATGTTCAATGTGGAGTACGGGGCGGTCAATATTTTGCTGAGCAAAATCGGGGTCGACGCCGTGCCCTGGTTCAGCAGTGAGTTCTGGGCTTTCATGGCGCCGGTGATCACCAATATCTGGCTGGGTTTTCCGTTTGTCATGGTGATCGCACTGGGTGGGCTGCAAAGTATTCCGGAAGAGTTGTACGAAGCGGCGCGCATTGATGGCGCTGGCCCGGTGCGGCGGTTCTTCAATATTACTTTGCCGATGTTGAAGCCGGTTTTGATGCCGGCGTTGGTGCTGGGCACCATCTGGACCTTCAACAACCTGAACGTGATCTGGCTGGTGACCGACCAGGGCCTGCCGGCCGACAAGACCCACATTCTGGTGACCTACGTCTATAAGGCGGCGTTCATGTATTACCGCTACGGCTATGCGGCGGCCTTCAGTGTGTTCATTTTCCTGGTACTGGTATTCATCGTAAAGGGCTACAACCGCGCGGCGCAGGAAGAGGCGTATTAGAATGGCCACTCTCGACAAACGCCGGATGGCTAAAATGTGGAACCACGTTTGGATCCACGCCCTGGTCTGGCTGTTGGTGATATTTGCGGTCTTCCCCATATTGCAAATCGTGGCCATCAGTCTGCGGCCCGGTGACCAACTGTACAGCACCGAGTTGCAACTGATACCCGATGGCGCCACCCTCGACGCCTACCGCATCATGTTCACCGAAAAGCCCTTCCTGTTGTGGCTGCGCAACTCCATGGTTGTCTCGCTGGGCACCGCGGTGATCGGTGTGGCGCTGGCCAGCCTGGGGGGCTTTGCGCTGTCGCGGTACCGCTTCGGCGGTCGCGGCGCGGCCTTGCAGGGCATCCTGATGACCCAGATGTTTCCGGCCACGATGTTGCTGTTGCCCTTGTACTTGCTGATGCGTAAACTGCATCTGGTCGATACTCTGGGCGGCGTGATGGTGGCCTATGTGGCGACCGCCTTGCCCTTCTGCATCTGGACCATGAAGGGGTATTACGACACCATCCCGGTGGCGTTGAATGAAGCAGCGTTGATCGATGGCTGCTCGCCCATGCAGGCATTCCTGCGCGTGACTTTGCCTTTGAGCACACCGGCGCTGGTGATCAC
>DAOVTU010000483.1 GCA_030632925.1 Candidatus Krumholzibacteriia bacterium
AAGCCGACGTTTTTGCTCCTGGGACTGCACCTTCTGCGACCCGGCTGTTGGCGAATATCCCCAACCCGTTCAATCCCAATACCACGATTCACTTCGAGTTGGCCCAACCCTCCGAAGTTGAAGTGAGTGTGTATGATGTCATGGGGCGCAAGGTGCGGGTGCTGGTGGAAGGCGAACGCGCTGCCGGTCTTCACGCTCCGGTTTGGGACGGGCGGGACCAGTCGGGGCGCCAGGTATCCAGCGGCGCCTACTACGTGCGGCTGATCACGGAAGGGAAAATTGACCGGCGGAAAATTACGCTCGTCAAGTAGTCTTGATGTGCAGGGCGATCGGGCCTACGGGTCGCTCTGCACCAGCAGTGACTTCCCGCGCTCAAAGTCGTACAACGTCTGCCGCCGCAAATCCGCCCCCGCCAGCCGATAACTCACAAACGCATCCAGATACGACCGCCTGGCCTGCACCAACCGGTCCCGGTTGTCGGCCAGGGCCTGGCTCGTGATATCCCCGGCCTCGAACCGCTCCCGGCTGATGCCATAGCTGCGCAGCGCAATATCCAGGCTGCGTCGCAGCACATCCAGCCGCCTTTTGGCGCCTTCAAAACGGGCCAAAGCCGCCTGCACCTGCCGGGTGATGCCCCGCTGCAGGTTGTCCTGGTCCAACTCCCGCCGCTTGACGGCGATCTCGGCCGAGGCGACTTCCTGCTTGTTCACGCCGGAGTCCCACAGAGGTATGCTGAGGCTGAAGCGTATGCCGCGGTTGCCTGGCCGGCGTTTCAAATCGTCCCAACTCGAATCAATCAGATCACTCACACTGGCGTCGACCAAGGCCGGATCGCTGACACCCGTCAGGTTGTAGAATGCGCTCAATTCGCCCTTTAAATCACTGCGCGCATCGGTCTCGGTGACGGTGATTTCCGAGCGCCGGATTTGATCGTGCAGGTCGTAAATTTCGGTGCGGTATTCCAGGGCGTGGCTCATGGCCAGGTCATGATCCACGTCGAACATGCCTGGTGTGAGGTTGGCCGTCGCGCGCACGGGCTGGAACATGGGCAGGCCCACCAAAAGCCGAAAATTGTCGGCGGCCAGGATCAGGTCCGACTCGCGGCCCAGCAGGTTGTTGTGGGCATCGGCCAGATCGACTTCCATCTGCAGGGCGTCGACTTCGGGAATCAGGCCAGCCTTGAATTTGCGCTGAGCCAGGTCAAAAGTCTCCTGCTGGCGTCCCAAGGCGTCGCCCGCGATAGCCAGTTCCTCTTGGGCCTTGACCAAAAAATAGAAAGCCGAGGTCACGTCATAGGACAAATTGAGTTGGCCGCGGTCATACGCCCGGCGGGCCAGACGGTGACTGATTTCCGCCTTTTCCAGGCCCAGTTTCAATTCGTTGGGCGTGAACAGAGGTTGGCTGAGGCTGACCTCATAGCTGTTGAAGAACGTGCGCTGATCTTCGGTCTGGTCGGTGAACTGGTCGTAAAAGGAGTCGTCCTGCTGGTACACATGGCCCGACAGGCTGACCACGCCATCGGTGGGCAAGGGCTGGCTGACCTGCAACGTGGCGCTCACCTCACGGCTGCCGTAGCTGTCGTAACGGGGCAGGGTGCCGGGCACCTGCACGCGCTGCACGCCCTCTTCGAGTTCGGGCAGGGACAACCGTGCGTCAGCGCGGGTGCCGAAGCGCCCCTTGGCCGCCGCAACATCGTGTTCGGCCCCGGCCAGACTCAGGTCCAGGGTCTTGGACGTGTGGCTGTCGTCCAAAGCCAGGACAATGGCCTGGGTCAGGTCCATCGTCAGGGTGTCGCCACTGGCTGGCGAGAGCGCCAGCAGGGGTACCAGAAGGCTTGATAAAGAAAAAATCATTATTCGTACCTGAGACATTCGATGGGGTTCAAAGCAGCCGCCCGGCGCGCCGGCACATACCCGAAGGTGATGCCAACAGCAGCCGAAACGCCGAACGCGAGAATGATCGAGATGGGAGAAACGACAGTGGTCCATCCGGCCGAGGCGCTGATGATCCAGGCCAGGCTCACGCCCAGCACGATGCCCATCAGGCCGCCGATGATGCTGACCGCCGCCGCTTCCACTAAAAACTGGCGCAAGATGTTGGACCGCGTGGCACCCATGGCCAGACGGATGCCGATTTCACGGGTGCGCTCCAAAACGCTGGCCAACATGATGTTCATGATGCCGATGCCACCGACGAGCAACGAGATGCCAGCGATGGCACCCATGATCAGCGAAAAAATGCGTTGGGTGGCCTGGCGCTGCCGGATCAATTCCAGCGGCACGATGATGTCGTAGTCGGGGGCGTCCTGATGGCGGCGGGCCAACAGGCGTCCGGTCAGTTCAGACACCGGACCGAGCATCTCAACGTCTGGCACCTGGATGATCATGCGGTCCAGTTCGCGATCCCAGCGTTTGCGTTCGCCGCGGACCAGGGCGCAACTGAGGGGGATGTAAATGTCGCGGTCGGTGGAGCGCAGCAGGCCGTCCTCGTCGTCTTCACCGGCGCTGCCGCCGGCCAACACGCCAATGATTTCGTACCACTGGCCGTCTATTTTTACGAAGCTGCCCACCGGTTCGTTGAGCCCGCAAAGTTCACGCGTCAGGCCCGAGCCGATGATCGCCACCCGCACGGCTTCCTGGTTTTCAAAGGCGGTGAAGAAGCGGCCCGACAGCAGACGGTCGCGCCGCACGATGGGCAGTTTGGGCGTGGTGCCGACTACCGACACTTGCAGCTGTTGCTGCCCCTGCACCGTTTTTTCTGACACAGACATGGGCACCACGCCGGTGATGGCCGGGGTCAGTTTGGCCAGGGCGCGGGCGTCGGCGCGGGAGAGTCCCGGGCTGAACGCGAAGGCCTCTTCGGCGCCGTGGATTTCAGGCAAGTCCTTGTGCAGCACCACGATGTTGTCGATGCCAAGGGACTCGAACTGGGAGAGGGCTTCGCTCTTGGCGCCCTCGCTGATCGAGAGCATGGATATGACCGCCGCCACACCAAATACCACCCCGAGGGTGGTCAGGAAGGTGCGCACGCGGTGATCTTTCAGGCCCGCGACAGCCAGTTGCACTTCTTGCATCATGAACCGGCGCCGTCCTTGTCACCAGGCCGCACCAACAACAGCAGGTCGCCGGGTGCGACACCATCTTCGATGACCACATCGTCTTCGCCCACCGGGCCAAGCTTCACGGACTGCGACTTGCCACCATCGCGATAAACCACCGGTCCGTTCTCTTCCTGGAACACAGCCTCGAGCGGCACGTGGGTCACGGCTTCCATTTCCTGGTGAATAATCCGGCACTGGGCCGTCATGCCCGGCAACAGGCCGGCCACGTCACCGTCGAGCAGGATCTCCACATCGAAGACCTTGATCTTTTCGTCGCCCTCCTGCCGTGCGAGGGGCGAGATGCGCGTCACCTTGCCCGTGATGGTGCGGTCCTGCAAGGCATCGATGGTCACCTCACAGCTTTGATCGAGGTCCAGTTTGTGGATGTC
>DAOVTU010000433.1 GCA_030632925.1 Candidatus Krumholzibacteriia bacterium
ATCGTCATCGCCGTTGGCGCCGACCGCCACATCGATGATCCCGTCCCCGTCGATATCACCGATCCCGGCCACCGACACTCCGAAGTAGTCAACGTCGCCGAGGGCGGCGGTCAACCCACCCGAAAGGTCGGAAATCTTCTGCTCAGCCTTCACCGTGCCATCGGCGTTCAAGAACAACACATACACCGCACCCCGACCGTTGCCGCCATCGTCATCGCTCCAGGCGCCGACCGCCATATCGCCGATCCCGTCCCCGTCGACATCGCCGATCCCCGCTACCGACGCTCCGAAATAGTCAAGGTCGTCGAGGGCGGCGGTCAACCCACCCTCAAGGTCGGAGATCTTCTGCTCAGCCTTCACCGTGCCATCGGCGTTCAAGAACAACACATACACCGCACCCCAACCGTTGCCGCCATCGTCATCGCTTGAGGCGCCGACCGCCACATCGATAATCCCGTCCCCGTCGACATCACCAATCGCCGCCACCGACTTGCCGAAGTATTCAAAACCGTCGAGGGTGGCGGCTAGGCCACCCTCGATGTCGCTGATCTTCTGCTCGCTGTCGACGGTGCCGTCCGAGACACCGGTCGGGAGGTCGAGGTAGTCGGGTTGGCCGTCCCGGTCGCCGTCGACCGCATCGCGGGGGTCACCGTCCGCGTTGGGATCGGCATTCTCGGAGGCTGTCGGGGTCCCGTCGCCGTCGTCGTCGTCATCGAGGTAGTTCGGGAACGTATCGCCGTCGGTGTCAGGACCCGGGTTGGTGGCCGGGTCATTGTCGGCGTCGGTGTTGGCGTCCTCCTCCAGATCCCAGAGCCCGTCACCGTCAGAATCCGTTTCCCCCGGGACAACCGGTGACCCAGGATTGAAGGCAGCGGCCTGACTGATCCAGCCATCTGCCGCACCCATCGTCGCGGCCGCCGAATAGTCCCCCGCTGCCCCCGTGATCAAATGAGCCCCGGCGTAGGTCGATCGCGTGGAAACCGCACCACTGTTGACAAAGTCGTTCTGCTCGAGGAACCCGTTGGTCCAGCCACTGAACGACGTGTTGGCCGTGGTCGTGAATCCGGCGATGATCAGCGCGCCGGCGTTGCTCGTGGTGATGGTTCCGGTCGCGGGGATCGCACTGGAACCGTCGACCTGCTGCGAATTATCCAGGGGGCTGGAGCTGTCCACCCCCGAGTACTCGTAGATGTGCAGCCCGCGGTTCGAGCTGGCCGAATAGGCACCGATGCTGACCGTGGTGGGCTCAGCGGCGCCGGCGATCTTGTAGTAGAGGAGCTGCCCGGGTCCGTTGCCAGCGCCGTCTTCCAGCAGGGTCCAGCCGGTGGGGTCGGGGGGCGGATCGGCCGCTGTGCGGTTGCCGGCAATGGCCACCAGCAGGTTACCGGCGGTGGGCGTGGCGGCAAAAGTTGCCGAGACGGTGGTGCTGTTTTCGGCAACATTGTTCACGGTCTGGACGAGTTCGACCACCGCCTCGACCGGGGTTGCCAATAGGCTGAAAACAGCGATCAGTACCTTGGCGGCGGCTCTGTTCGCCACGCTCGACAGGTACAGCAACACCGGATGACGGACATCATTCTTAATGGATCTTCGCAAATCATCCACGACAAGAAGCCCCCAAACCAGCCTATATCGTTGCTAGTCTACTGGTTGCGGTCATGATTTCCCAAGTACGCAACGCCGCAGCACCACGTTTTACCTGACCCTTCGGTCACTCCCAAAAGAATTTGATACGCAATTATCAGGCCAACCTAATTGATGCCCACGATAACCGCAGGACTGTAGCGTCCACTATAATATGTCCGCCTTCTACCAGTAAAATTGCAACAAAGAGGGCCTGCCATTATCCGGCAGGCCCTCTTTCATATCACCTTGATCCCAGCTAGCCCTCTTTCAGGGCCGTCACCAATTCGGTGATGGCCTTCTTCCCATCGCCAAACATCATCAAGGTATTGTCCGCCGCAAACAACGGGTTAGGAATCCCGGCAAAGCCCGGGCTCAGCGATCGTTTGACCACCACCACGGTGCGCGCCTTGTCCACATCGATGATGGGCATGCCCGCAATGGGGCTCTGCGGATCAGTGCGCGCCACGGGGTTCACCACATCATTGGCGCCCACGACGATGCACACGTCGATTTGTTCGATCTCGGTATTGATGTCGTCCATCTCGCGCAGTTTTTCATAGGGCACGTCGGCCTCGGCCAGCAGCACATTCATATGCCCGGGCATGCGACCGGCCACCGGATGAATGCCGTACTCGACGGCGATACCGCGGGCTTCGAGCACGTTGCCCATCTCACGCACGATATGCTGGGCCTGCGCCACGGCCAAACCGTAGCCCGGCACTACAAGAACGCGTTGGGCGGTGTCGAACAGCATCGCGACTTCTTCGGGGCTCGTCGACTTGACCTTGCCGCCGTAGACGTCATCGGCGCTGGGACCATCGGCACTCGGGCCGAGAGAACCAAACAGCACGTTGGTCAGCGAACGGTTCATGGCCTTGCACATGATCCGGGTCAGGATAATGCCCGAAGCCCCCACCAGCGAACCGGCGATGATCAGCACGTTGTTCATCAAGACAAAACCGGTGGCTGCCGCGGCCAGACCCGAATACGAGTTCAGCAGCGAAATCACGACCGGCATGTCGGCGCCGCCGATGGGCAGCGTCAAAGTGATACCCAGGATGCAGGCCGCACCGACGATGATCCAGTAGGCCATGTGGGCCGAAGGATCAACCGTCAGCCAACCGACACAGGCCAATGCACCCAGGCCGACAATGGCGTTGAACGCCTTCATCCCCGGGAAGCCCACTTGGCCACCGGGCAAAATCTCAGCCAATTTGCCAAACGCAATCATCGAACCGGTCAGGGTAACCGCGCCGATCAGGCCGCTCAGGCCCGTGGAAATCGTCGTCTGGGCATTGGGATTGGCCGCGATCATGAACGCCGCGCCGGCCACCAACACACTGGCGCCGCCACCGAAGCCGTTGAACAGGGCAACCATCTCGGGCATCTGGGTCATCTTGATCCGGGCGGCGGCAATGCCACCAACCAGGCCACCGATAACGGCGCCCAGCAGGATCCATTGGAAGGCCAACCCGCCATCAACCAAGGTGGCCAGCACGGCCACCAACATGCCCCAGGCGCTGGTCAGGTTGCCACGCACCGCGGTGCGCGGATGGGTCAGGCCTTTGAGGCCATTGATAAACAGAATCGCTGACACCACATAGGCCAGATTGATCCAGGCCCTATCGATTTCAAATCCACTCACGTGATCACCTCTTGTTCTTGAACATGTCGAGCATGCGGTGAGTGACCATGTAACCGCCCACGACATTGACCATGGCCAAAGCCACCGCCGCTGTGCCGAGAATGGTCGCGAGCTTGGGATTGTCCGAGCGCGTGCTGATGATGGCGCCGATCAGGGCGATGCCGCTGATGGCATTGGAGCCGGACATCAAAGGGGTGTGCAAGGTGGGTGGCACCTTGGTGATGATCTCGAAGCCGATGAAGACCGCGAGAACAAAAACGGTGACAGCCGCTACAAAGGCTTCCATGGCTAGTCTCCTTCAGGGGTGGTTGGAGTTTCTGCGGCGGGTTGCGCCAGAGGCGGCAGATTCAACAGGTCGCGCACCCGCGGGTGCACCACTTCGCCATCGCGGCACAACAGAGTGCCGGCGGTGACTTCATCTTCCAGATCTATTTTCAATTTTCCATCGTCCAGCAGGGACTTGAGGAAGGTCTCGGCATTCTTGGCAAACATCTGGCTGGCGTGGTAGGGCTTGCGCGAAACCAGTTCCGTCGGCCCCAGGATGGTGACGCCATGGGCAACCACCACTTCG
>DAOVTU010000254.1 GCA_030632925.1 Candidatus Krumholzibacteriia bacterium
CACGGTGAACGAGCGGTCCTGATAGTGGTTGGTCAGGAAAGTGGCGGACTGCAGGTACGGATACAGATCGTAGACATGGACTGCCTTGCTGCCCAGATAACCGGGATCGGCATTGTTCGCCGCACCGACCATGGCGTAGGACAGATCGAACTCGAAGCAGAGATCCAGGCGGTCGTCGAGCACGTACTGCACCACGGTGTTCGAGCCGGTCCAGGCCTCGCCCACCGACAGCACATCCGGATTCACCGCTTTGACGTGGGCGTTGAAATCCTGCCAGAACTGCAGGGTCTCGGGCGTATTCTGGAGCTGGCCATTGTCCTCGTCGACGTACAGCACAGCGTCGAGCCGGAAGCCATCCACACCAACGGTGTCGAGCCAGAAAGTGGCCGAGTTGAACATGGCGGTTTTCACAGCCGGCGTATCGTAGTTCAGGTCTGGCATGCCCGACCAGAACAGGCCGTAGTACCAACCGGACGAATTCCAATGCCAAACATTTTGCCCCCAGGGCCCCGACTCGCCGGGATCATCAGCCGACCAACGGAAGTAGTCGCGGTAGGTGGGATCGCCCTGCTCGGCCGCCACGAACCACGGGTGCTGGGTAGAACAGTGGTTCATCACATAATCGATGATGACCTTGATCCCGCGCGCGTGGGCCGCCGCCAGGAAGGCCTCGAAATCGGCCATCGTGCCGTAGTCCGGATTGATGCCCTCGTAGTCGGTCGCATCGTAGCCGTGATAACTGGGCGAATCGTTGATGGGCATCAGCCAGATGCCGGTGATGCCCAGGTCGGTGTCGGTGGCCGGGTCGCCATCGTTGAGGTAGTCGAGTTTGGCGGTCAGCCCCTGGAAGTCGCCAATGCCGTCGCCATCGCTGTCGCTGAAACTGCGCACGAACACTTCGTAGAAAACCGAGTCGTTCCACCAGTGCAACGGGCCCACGGTATCGTGGCCACTGCCCGGCTCCAGGTTGTTGTACCAGACCAGGATGAGATTGTCGGCCGGCTGCACGGTGTAGGTGCGGTTGAACCCCACGCCGGGAAATTCTTCGGTGCCGTCCCACTGCCCGTTGATGCGAAATTTGTATTCGATGAATTCGGAGTCGGTGAAGCCCGAGAGCGTGACCTCGTAGATGGAATCGCCGTCGGCGTCGGTCAGCGGCGTCAGTGGCGACGAACCCCAACCATTGAAGGTGCCAGCGATGTCGACGCTGTCCTGGGTGGGATCAAAATTGCCCAGCAGCACCTGTTCGGACATGCGGACCTGGAAGGTGATGGGCACAGCCTGGACGGCAGAAGCCAGCAGCAGGGTAAGGGTCAGAGATGCGAGGAGGGTTCCTCGCCTGGCGCAGTTTCTCATGGTGGTGAATATCCCTGGCTGTAAGAGCGGCGGGTTGAATGTCCAGTGCTTCTCAATTATAGCATATTGAGACGGCGAACGGCGCAAAATCCGACCTGGGAATTTTGGAATTCCGTGCCCCTGGCTACTTGCGCCGGCGCCCCTTGCCACCGCTGCGCCCTTTTGTGGGCCATTTCCCACGAACACGGCGCCCCTGGCCGCCACTCCCCGGGTCGTCCTTTTTTGACGGCACCGGAGCATCGCCAAATCCGGCCGGTATCAGACAGTTCGGCCCATAGCCGATCAGTTCCGTGCGGCCCATCTTGGTCAAGGCGGCCCGCAACAGCGGCCAGTTTTTCTTGTCATGCCACCGCAGGAAGGCTTTGTGCAGCTCCCGCTTTTTCGGATCCCGCACCGTCTCGATCTCATCCCCCGGCCGCGCCTCCCGCACCACCTTGCGCAACGTATCGCGCCCCGAATGATACATCGCCGTGGCGGCAGCCATGGGCGTCGGCAGGAAAGTCTGCACCTGATCAGGCTTGAATTTGTTGCGTTTCAGCCACAGGGCCAGGTTCAACATGTCCATGTCCGAGGTGCCGGGATGGGCAGCAATGAAGTACGGAATCAGGTACTGCTTCTTGCCCGCCTCCTCACTGAACTTGTTGAACATCGAACGGAATTTCTCGTAGCTGCCGATGCCCGGTTTCATCATCCGGTCCAGGGGGCCGTCTTCGGTGTGCTCAGGCGCAATTTTCAGGTAGCCGCCCACATGGTGGGTCACCAATTCCTTGACGTACTCCGGCGACCTGACCGCCAGGTCGTACCGCAAGCCCGAGGCAATGAAGACCTGCTTCACGCCGTCAACCGCTCGCGCCCGACGATACAACTGGATCAAAGGCTTGTGATCCGTGCCCAGGTTGGGGCAAATTTTCGGATACACACAGGACAACAAACGACAGGCCGATTCGATTTCCCGCGACTTGCAGGCCAGGCGCCACATGTTGGCCGTTGGGCCGCCCAGATCGCTGATCACGCCGGTAAATCCGGGTGTTTTATCCCGAATGTTCTCAATTTCCTGAATAATCGAATCTTCACTGCGGCTCTGGATGATGCGCCCCTCATGCTCGGTGATCGAGCAAAAAGTGCAGCCCCCAAAACACCCGCGCATGATGTTGATCGAGTTCTTGATCATGTCGTAGGCCGGGATCTGCTTGGCGCCGTACGAAGTATGCGGCCGCCGCGTGTAGTCCATGCCAAAAACGGCATCCATTTCAGGCGTTGTCAACGGCACCGGCGGCGGGTTCAGCCAGATGTCGCGCTCGCCGTGACGTTGCACCAAAGCCCGCGCGTTGCCGGGATTGGTTTCGGCGTGCATGACCCGCGAGGCATGGCCGTACAACAGCGGGTCAGCGGCCACTTGTTCGTAGGACGGCAACCTGATGAACGTGCGTTCGCGATCGCCCCACCGCTTTTGTAAATCCCCCAACTCCTGCAAAGGCGGTTGGCCAACCGTTGCTTTACCACCCGTTGCTTGACTACCCGGCGTGCCAGTCTGCTTATCGCACCCCACACCCTCCATGGCGTAAGGGTCCGGATGCTCCACCAATTCACCGGGCTTGTCGATGCTCGTGGATTCCAGCTCCACCCATCCGGCCGGCATCTCTTTGCGCATGTACGCGGTGCCCCGGATGTCAGTCATCGTCTCGAGTTCTTCACCGGCGCCCAGGCGCTGGGCGATCTCGACAATTTGCCGCTCGGCGTTGCCGTACACCAGCATGTCGGCCTTGCTATCAGAAAGCACACTGCGCCGCACCTTGTTCGACCAGTAGTCGTATTGGGCGATGCGCCGCAGGCTGGCTTCGATGCCGCCCACAATCACCGGTACGCCCTTGAAGGCTTCGCGGCAGCGCTGGGCATAGACCAGCACCGCGCGGTCGGGCCGCTTGCCGCCCACGCCGCCGGCGGTGTAGGCGTCATCACTGCGCACCTTGCGATTGCTGGTGTAGCGGTTGACCAGCGAGTCCATGTTGCCGGCCGTGACGCCAAAAAAGAGGTTGGGTTGGCCGAGGGCCTGGAAGGCGTCGGCGCTGTGCCAATCCGGCTGCGAGATGATGCCCACGCGGAAGCCCTGGGCCTCGAGCACGCGCCCGATGACGGCCATGCCAAAACTGGGGTGGTCGATGTAGGCGTCGCCGGTGATGAGGATCACGTCGCAGGCTTCCCAGCCCAGTTCGTCCATCTCGGCCCGGCTCATGGGCAGCTCGGGGGCAATGCCAAAGCTGGACGCCCAATACTGGGGGCGGGAAAAGAGACCGGGCGCGGTAGGTGCGGGCATGGAACAGCCTGTCGGGTCGAAAGTTGGAATGCTTTGTTCAACCATAGGTAAAGCCGGGAGGCCGGTGGCGTCAAGGGTCCACCATCCCGCGTGTGGCGGGCTTCTGCTCATTTGTCACTTTTTCGAGATTGAAAATCAAATTCATACTGATATACTGTGGGTTCATCCGGCAGCAATATTATTGATCCCAGCCCTTCGAAGGGAACCTCATGGCGGAAGCCTCAGCCCACGCGCCCAACCGTCTTGCCCGGCAGTCGGCCGACAGGTTTTGCGGGCGCCAGACCGAACTTGCCGTCCTGATGAAAGCCCTGGCCACCGATGGCCCTCTGGTCACGTTTTTGCACGGCATCCCGGGCCTCGGGAAATCGACCCTGCTGAACCAATTCAAGGAGCAGGCGACCGCCGCCGGAGCGACCGTCACGGTCATGGATTGCCGCCTGGTGGAACCAACCCCCCGCGGCTTTCTCAACGAATGGTCTGCCCTGGTTGGCGCCGATTTCACCGATCCGGCAGGTGCAGCCAGCGCTGCGGCGAGCAACAGCACCCCGACTGTGCTTTGCTTCGACAACTACGAAGCCTTCCTTCTGCTCGACACCTGGCTGCGCCAATCATTGATGCCACTCATGCCCGACAATTTCCGCCTCGTGATGAGCAGTCGCCGCCCGCCGGTGCCGCTGTGGACCACCGCCCCTGGCTGGCATGGCCTGTTCCGGGCCGTGGCCCTGGCCCCGCTGGATACAAACGCCGCCCTCGAACTGCTGCGCGACGCCAAGGTGCCCGAAGATCATTGCGAAGACATCATCAGCCAAACCCACGGCAATCCGCTGGCCCTAAAACTGGCAGCCGCCGCGGCCCTCTCCCACGCTTCGGTCACCTTCCAGGCCGCCGCCCTGCAGGATGTCATGCAGGAATTGACGGGCCTGTATTTGTCCGAAGTCTCTGACCCCGCCACCCGCAGCGCCCTGGAAAAATCCAGTGTGGCCCGGCGCATCACCCGCTCCCTGCTGCGCGCCATGCCGGATGTGGACGAAGACCAATTCGAAAAACTGCGCCAGTTGCCTTTTGTCGACACCTGGCGCGACGGCCTGCGCCTGCACGATGCGGTGCGCGACGCCATCGCCAGCACCCTGCGCGCCACCGATCCGGAAGCCTATTTCGCCGCCCGCCGCCACACCTGGGCCCAGTTGCGCGACGAAATCCGTCTTGCCCCTCGCTCTGATCTGTGGCGCTCCACGGCCGACATGCTCTTTCTGATCGAGAACCCCGTTGTGCGCGAAGCTTTCTTTCCCTCCGATGGCCAGGAGTTGGCCGTCGCACCGGCCCAGCCTGCCGATTGGATGCAGATCCGGGACATCATCCGGCGCCATGACGGCGAAGCCGGGATCGTGCCCCTGGCCGCCTGGTGGCAATACCACCCGGAGGCCTTTCGCGTGGCCCGTAACCGGGACGATCAGGTGGTGGCCTTCTACTGCATGAAGCCCGGTTGCGACCTGCACCCGGAGGTGATCGCGGCCGACAGCCTGGCCGCCGCGTGGCAGGAGCACCTGGACACCGAAGCTGTGCCCCCCGGCGCACGGGTTCTGTTTTTGCGCCGATGGCTGACCAGCGAAGACGGCGAAGCCCCCTCGGCGGGACAGGCCGCCTGCTGGCTGGACGCCAAACGGGCCTATATGGAGTTGCGACCAGCCCTGCGGCGGGTCTATCTGGCGGTGGTGGACTTACCAGTCTATGGGCCGGCGGCCATCCAATTGGGGTTCCGGCATCTCGACCAAATC
>DAOVTU010000638.1 GCA_030632925.1 Candidatus Krumholzibacteriia bacterium
CAACAGGCTGTTGCTTGCCAAACGATTCGCGCCATGGATTCCCGTGCAGGCCACTTCGCCGATGGCGTACAACCCCGGCAATGAGGTTCGCGCCTCGCTGTCGACCGCCACGCCGCCACACATGTAGTGGGCCGCCGGCACCACCGGCACTGGGTCACCGGCCATGTCGACGCCAAACCGGGCGCAGGTCTTGACCAGATGGGGAAAGCGCGCCTCCACCTTGGCCCGATCCAGGTGCCGCAGATCCAGGTATGCGCAATGGTCGCCGCTCAACTTCATTTCCTGATCGATGCTGCGCGCCACCACGTCGCGCGGCGCCAGGTCTGCCATGGGATGGTAGCGGCCCATGAATTGTTCTTCTTTGTGATTGATCAGCACGGCCCCTTCGCCGCGCACCGCTTCGCTGATCAGGAAGCTTTTGGCCTGCGGGTGGTACAGGCAGGTCGGGTGAAACTGAACAAATTCCAGATTGCGCACTTCGGCCTCGGCCCGGTAGGCCATGGCCAGCCCGTCACCGGTGGCGATGTCCGGATTGCTCGTGTAGCGGTACACCTTGCCGCAGCCCCCGGTGGCCAGGACCACCGCATCGGCCAGGAAGACCTGCCGCGTGAGGGTCCGGCGGTCCAGAACCACGCATCCGATGACCCGCTCGGCGTATTGGCCGGCGAACTCCAGATCCCGGCCCTTGAGCAGGTCCAGGCCCATGTGGTCTTCATAAAGGGTGATATTGGGGTGGGCCGTGCAGGCCGCCAGCAGATGGGTTTCGATCTCTCGTCCCGTCAAATCTTTGCAGTGCAGGACCCTTCGGCGCGAGTGGCCACCCTCCCGGCCGAGTTCGAATTCACCCTCGGCAGCCTGCTGTTCCCGGCTGAAAGGTACTCCGTAGGACACCAGTCGGTCGATCAGGTCCGGTCCCGCCTCGACCATGCGGCGTACCGTGGCCTCGTCACAAAGGCCGTCTCCGGCCACCAGAGTGTCGTTTACGTGGGATTCAAACTCATCCAGGGGGCTGACAGCCGCCGCAATGCCGCCCTGGGCGTAATTGGTGTTGCTTTCCCGACTTTCCTTCTTCGTGACGATGCGAACAGTGCCCTTTTCGGCGGCCAACAGGGCGAACTGCAACCCTGCAATGCCCGTTCCGACCACCAGGCACCTGCTACGGACGATTTCTTCGCTGACATGAGGAAACATGAACCACCACCGGGAAGCAGGAGGAACGGGACATATAGTTGGCCCCAATCTTGGTAACCACTGGTAACAATTTAATCTAAAGCGGCTTGGAGATCAGCCGAAAAGTGTGTTGGATTTGGTAACCGAACATTCCACCGGAAATTCCACTGGTGGACATTCCACTGGGCCTTGGCCCAACGGGAGGAAGAAAAAGTGAATTCCCGAGTTTTGATCCTTATTGCGGCCCTGATGCTGGGACTGTTCGTCCTGACTGGCTGCAGCACCGACAATAACGAACGTCAACGCCTGGTGACCGAAGCGGACCTCGTCAACGGCGGATCGCCCACCGTGGTGGCTGCCCTCAACACCAACGGTACGCCCGTTGTTGATGACGATTTTGTCCCCATCGAGTTCCTCAGCGTGATGTTCTCTGCTCGCCCCTTGAATGACACCATGGTCATTCCGGAAAATGGCACCTACAGCACGTTCAATGTGACGTCCTACGATCTGGCCTGGGTCCCGGGCACCAATGCTCCGGCCGCCCTGACGGACTACAACGTGACCCGCGGCAACCTCACCGTATCGATTCCGGTGAACGAAGAAGTCGCCGCTTCGGTTCTGATCGGCAACCTGAGCATGAAGGCAGAAGCCTGGTTCCCCGGCAATCCGTTTATAGCTGACCTGATGGTCACCTTCTACGGTCACGAGTCCGGCAGTGAGCACGAAGTGGCATTCACCGCCGGCACCACCGTGCAATTTGTCGCGACGGTCTCAAGCAACTAGAACTACGGGAGCATCTTCCTCCCCGCAGCGATGCGACAGTCACCGCACTAGAGGCGCTCTTCGACCAAGTCGGAGAGCGTTTCGCCGTCCCCCCAAACAATGGTCAATTCGATCACGTAGGCGGGTATCTCCGCAGGCCAAAACGGCGCCAGCTTCACCCAGTCCTTGGCCGTAGTGACCAGACTGGCGCATCCGGCCTGGCTGGATGCCTGACGCACTCGGTTGACCAGGCGCAGGGTGTAGGGCTCATGATCAGTCAACCGCACCGCCAACTGCGCATCATCGCCGAACATTTGCTGCACGCTTGTCTCGAACCTTTCGGGCCGGGCTATGCCCGAAACCAAACACGGCCGCAACGGAACTTCGGCCGCCTGCGAACTTTCGTTGGCGCCCCGGCAGGCAAAACTGCGTTGGAAGGTGAGAACCTGGCTGCCCCCCACGCCCAACTTTGGCATTTTTTCTGCCGTTTCCAGCAGCCACACCTGGGCTCGTTGAGCCCCTTTTTGCGACTCCCGCCACGGCCCCATGGGCACCACTGCACCGGTTATCGGCAGCACCTGATCGCCATCCGGCGTGTTTTCCACCTGCCAATTGTCCAGGATCCCCACGTCCAGATCACGCCCGACTCCAGCGGTCTGGTGCCCATCTTCGAGCAGCACCACATCCGGCAGGATGTCCTGGGCCAGGATCTGCCGCATTCCCGCC
>DAOVTU010000463.1 GCA_030632925.1 Candidatus Krumholzibacteriia bacterium
CAATGTCGTGAAACAGCGCCCCCACCCTGGTCAACAAGGCGTTGGCATCGATGGCCCGCGCCGCGTGCTCACCCAGCTGCCCCACCACCTGGCTGTGGTGATAAGTGCCTTGGGCTTCCAGTGCCATGCGTTGCAACAGTGGATGGTTCAGATCCGAAAGCTCCAGCAGAGTCAAATCCGAACACACGCCCACCAGGGGTTCGACGACCGGCAACAGGAACAGTCCAAACATCACCGAGAGCAGCGGCGTAAACAGTCCCACCAGATAGATATTGCCGCTCTGGTGCCCCAATGTTTCGGCACCCAGCAAAAAGATCATGACCACCGACAACCCCGTCAGCAACAGGATCGTCTGGTAGAACTGGCTGCGCTTCTGGATCCGCCGGACCGAAATCACCGTCACGATGCCCAAAACCAGCCAGGTAAAGACCGTCGCGGCGCCCACCCCGGGCAGGATGGCCAGCAAGGCCACCGCCAGCAAGGTTGTCGTGTAGCCGATCTTCTCCTTGAACAGAACTGTCGTCAGCAGGGACAACAGAATAATCGGCACCGCCACCGGACCCAGAGTAGGTTTATTAAGGGCCACCGAAGCGCCGACGATGAACAAGGCCAGGATAACCGTCAACGCCAACAGCACCCGCCACCGATTCAACTCCAGGCGAAAATGCAAACTGCCCAGCCAGCCGTACATGCCAAGGGCCAGCATGAGCAGCAAAGCACGAGAGAAATACCGGGAGGCCCGACCGCCACCGTCTTCGCCACCACCACGGGCCGTCAACAGGCCGGCCAATTCCGCCAGGTCCTGGGCTTGCTGTTCGGTCACGCGCACGCCCTGGTCAATAATGCGTTCGCCATTGATAAAGTCCCGCTCGGTGGCCACCGACTGACGCGCCAGGGCCTGCCGACTGCTGGTCTCGTCCGGATCGTAAACCAGGTTGGGGCGAATGAAATGCCGGATCACCGAGGCGGTTTCCACCGATTCCAGCGGGCCCATGCCGACGGTCCGCAGCTCGGCGGTCAGGCGCTCTTCCAGGTTGGTCTGGGCCACGACCCGGCTGCGGTCCTGCATGGTCTCAGTCTTCTCGCTGAGGATCACGACCCGGGCGTAGTTGCCGGCCGGCAAAAGGTCGGCCACGCCCCCATGTACGATCTGCCGCCAGGCCCGCTCCATGCGGGGCACCAGGGAGTCGGGTTCATCGGAACTCAGCAGGTGCATCAATTCTGTCGTTCCCGCGGCCGGAAACTGCAACGACAGCAGGCCCACTTTCTCGTCGATGGAAATGTGGGTATCGCGTTGGGCGGCCGCGAAGGTCACCAGCCACAACTCCATACGCGTATCCTGCGCCCCCTCATCCAGATTGCGCAAGATCGGCGGTTCGACCACCACCCGGGCCAGGCGTTTCATCTCCACATCGCGGTCCAGCAGCGGAGCCTTGAAACCAAATGGCGCCCGCACTTCCTTGGCAGAGATTTCGCCTTCCTGGGGGAAGTCATTGGACAGATTGGGCACGGGCCGGAAGGTCAACAGATGCAGCACCAAAAGGAACGCACCGGCGACCACCAGCCAGGTCGCCATGCGGTCACTGGTCGGCTTGTCGGGCACGGCCCCGCTCTTGGCAGCGCCTTTACTCACACCACGGCCGCTGCCCTTGCCTTCGCGGGCCAGGGGCCCTCGCCCGAACAGTTCCATGATTTTCATCGGCAACAGGGACATGCGCGATCCTTCCGTCCTGTCAGTGCTTGCCCGGATCCACACCGGCCGCGTCAAAAGCTTCGACAATGCGCCGCACCAGCGGGTGCCGCACCACGTCGCTCCCATCCAGATCCGCGAAGGCCACTCCCTTGGTCTTGTCCAGGATACTGCGCACATGCACCAGCCCGGACTCGCGGTTCTGCGGCAAATCGATCTGTGTGATGTCGCCCGTGATCACGGCCTTGGACTGAAAGCCCAGCCGGGTCAGGAACATCTTCATCTGCCCTACGGTCGTATTCTGGGCTTCGTCCAAAATCACGAAGGCGTTGTTCAAAGTGCGGCCGCGCATGTAGGCCAAGGGCGAGGCCTCGATCACACCGCTGGCCATGTAGCGGGAAATCTGCGCCGCCCCCGTAATATCCGACAGCGCGTCATACAGCGGTCGCAGGTACGGGTTGATCTTGTCTTGCAGGTCGCCTGGCAAGAAGCCCAATTGCTCGCCTGCCTCCACCGCCGGTCGCACCAGGATGATCCGGTCCACCAACTGGCGTTTCAGGTAGTCCATGGCCATGACCACCGCCAAAAATGTCTTGCCGGTTCCAGCGGGCCCGATGCTGAACACCACGTCGTGTTCCCGGATCGCATCGACATAGGCCTGTTGGCCCGCGGTCTTGACCCGCACCGCCACGCGGCTGCCACTGGCAAACAGCAAGGGTTCACCCGCCGGCAATCGCAAACTGGACCCATCATCAGCACCACTGTACTGGTCCCACAGGTAGCCCATGGTCACTTCATCGATCAGCTGCCCCTGATGCGCCCGCTCGATCAGACTGGTGCACACCTCGCGCACCACTTCCAACTCGGCGGCCGGCCCCTTCAGGTACAACCACTGGCCGCGCACGGTCACCGTGCCACCAAAACGGCTTTCCAGAAAGCGCAGGTTGGCATCGGAGGGGCCCACCAGATTCAACTGGTCGACACCCTCGAGGTCCAGGCGAGCTTCGCCCAGGTTATCACTTTTGTAATTTTTGCGGCCTTGGCTCATTCAGTATCCTTCTTCGTTTCCTTCTGCGTAACTTTTGCTTCAGCCTTCGGTGCCGGCGTGATCGCCAGATTCAATTCCTTCAACTGCGCCTCACTGATATGGCCGGGACTGCCGTCAAGCGGCGAAGCGGCCAGCGTCGTCTTGGGAAAGGCAATCACTTCACGCAACGACGGGCTGCCGGTCAGCAACATCACGATGCGATCAAGGCCCAGGGCGATGCCACCGTGAGGCGGCGCGCCATAACCCAGCGCATCGAGGAAGAAGCCGAACTTGGCCATGTATTCCTCTTCGCTCATGCCCACGATTTTGAAAACCCGCTCCTGCAGTTCGCGCTGGTGGATCCGGATACTACCCGAGCCCAACTCGACGCCGTTGCAAACCAGGTCATACAGTTGCGCCCGGCCCTGGCCCGGATCAGCTTCCAGACCATCCAGATCTTCGGGCCGTGGCTGGGTGAACATGTGGTGACAGGCCGCCCAACTGCCGTCGCTGTTCTGCTCGAACAATGGAAAATTGCGCACCCAGGCCAAGGCCCAGCTGCCTTCGGGAATCCATTCGGCCAGACGGGCGACTTCCAGGCGCACCGCACCCAGAGCCTCGACCACCATGCTCCACTTGCCCGCCACAAACAGCATCAGGTCGCCGTCCTGGCCACCGGTCCGTTTGATCAATTCCTTTTGGAAATCGTCACTGAGGAACTTGGCGATGCAGGAATCCAAACCCTCGCCCACGTCCATAGAACGGGCCAGTCCGAATGCGCTCTTGGTTTTGTCCGATTCTTCTAGTTCGTCGACCTGCTTGCGGCTCCAACTGGCCAGTCCACTGGCATTCAGGCAGCGTACGGTGCCGCCTGCGGCCAGTGCTTTTTCAAATACCGCAAACCCACAACCATCCACCACATCGTCCATGGTGTGGATCG
>DAOVTU010000484.1 GCA_030632925.1 Candidatus Krumholzibacteriia bacterium
ATCACGGCCAGTGGAGCGGACAGCTCACCATGTACCGGGCCGACGAAACCACCGCCGAAGGTGGGGGCGTGAACATTCACGCTTATCTGCCAGGCGATCCGAATGTCAGCGGCAGCAGCGTTGCGTTTGACGGCACGCCCGCCGAATTGAAGCGGATCCAGATCATCCTGCCTGGCCAAACTTCTGTGCCCGGCAGCATTGTCGGACTGTCCGGTGTGCCGGCTTCGCAGGCGGCCAACCAGGCTTTTACCGTGGATGTGCGATCCACTGACGACTATTGGAATCCCGTGCCGGCTTCGACGTCGGTGCGCCTGACTTCCAGCGATCCCCAGGCCAGCACGCCCGTTTTTGCGACTCTCGCGGGTGGAACGGCTCAGGTTTCGCTGCAGCTTGGTACGGTCGGGGCCCAGACCCTGACCGTTTTTGCGGAGAACGCCCCCGGTTTGAGCGGCATGATCAGTGATCCGATCACCGTGACGGGGACCTACGCCGACGGCTTCGTATTTGACGATCTGCCCGAGTTTGTGACCGCTGGCGTGGCGTTTCCCGTGACGATCCGGGCCACCAGCGGCGGCACTGTCAACCCCGGTTTCAACGGCGACACCATCTTGTCGGCCAATACTGGCGCAGCGAGCATGTCGCCGTCGCAAGTCACGTTCGTCAATGGCATCGCGACGTTGGAGATGGAACTCTATGGCGCCGGTCCCGAAGTGCGCGTGACGTGCTCGGACTATTCGGCGCCCCCGCATCTGGGCACCAGTGACCCGATTCAGGTTTTGCCCAGCGCCTATGTGGCCACCCAGGTGATTTTGCCGGGCCAGACCCCCGAAGGCGGCACGGTCGACGGCATCGCCGGTACACCCGACCCGCAAAACGCCGGTCAGATGTTCGTGCTGCAGGTGCGGGCAGTGGACCAGTATTTCAACCGGGTCTATACCATCGATGATCCGGTGACCGTGCATTCGGTCGACTCTTTCATGGATGTGCCTGAAAGCATCGCCTTTGTCGATGGCGAAGCGCTGATCCCGGTGACGATTTATCGTGCCGGCGACCAGACTGTCAGCGTGAGCGATGATTTGAGCTCGGGCATTGATACTCCGGCTTCGAGCACCTTCAACGTGGCGCCCGGTTCCTACACCCAGCTGTTGATGCTGGCCCCGGGCGAAGAGAATTTGCCGGGCCATGAAGACGGCCGGATTGGCACCCCGACGAACCAGTCGGTCACCTACCAGTTCATGGTCACGGTCATGGCGACTGACCCGTGGTTCAACCAGGTCCAGGGCGTGGGCGATGTCGTGCAGCTGACTTGCACCGATCCTGGCGCTGAGTTGGCGCCTGATACGGCCCTGATAGACGGCAAGGCTCTGCTGGGCGTGCGGTTGGTCACCAACGGGTGGCAGCTGATCACCCTGACCAGCGTGAGCAGTCCGAGTATTCCCTTGAGCATGACTCAGGTGAAAGCCATTTCCAGTGGGTTGCACCTGCTGGCGGAAATTTCCACCGATGCGGTGCAGGCCGGCGTGCCTTTCAGCCTTTCGGTGCGCATGGTCAACGACGTGGGCACGCTGATCCAGGAGAACCACTCGGCCATCCAGGTCAGGGCTTTGAATGCCAACACTGGTGAAGTCGGGCGGGGCGAATTGACACCTACGACGCTGGTTCTGGAGCAGGGCCTGTTGACGGCCACCATGACCTACACCTATCCCGAGCCCATTGTACTGGAGATTTCGGACAATGACGGCAGTACCCCTGGCGTGACAACGGCCTTGGCGGTGGAGCCGGGCGCGCCGGAGCACATCAATCTGAACAGCGACCCCGGCTGGGTGCGGGCCAATCAGACCGCGGTCATCAGTGCCCGCGTGACCGATGCTTTCGACAACCCCGTACCGGGCCAGTCGGTGACCTTTGCCACGGCGGCCGGCGACAGCGGCACCCTGGTGGTCAACGGCAATAAGATTTACGACAACAAGGCCCCGGACAAATCGGTGGTCAGCCTGACCAATGCCAACGGCATCGCCCAGGTCAACTACCACAGCCCGCGTGAGGCCCAGGTCATCCAGGTGATGGCTGGCGTCGACGCCCTGTTGGCCGAATACGAGCTTGAAACCGCCCTGATCGACCCCAGTTCAGCGGGCGGCACGATCACGAATTATCCCAACCCGTTCCATCCCGACGAGACCGCCACCACCATCGCCTACGTGTTGGACGACAACGCGTCGGTCAGGTTGCGGGTCTACTCCATCAGCGGCAGCCTGGTCCTGGACCGGCAGCACGCTGCGGGTGACGTCGGCGGCAGCACGGGACTGAATGAAATCACGTGGGACGGTCGCAACGGCATGGGTGAACCCGTGGCCAGCGGCGGTTACATCGCATACGTCGAGGCCGAAGGCAACGGCGCGACCCAGCATGTCATGCGCCGTAAAATCGGCGTGGTCTGGTAGCAGGAGGCACCATGAGTTTCAGGAATCTTGTAAAGGACCATTTGCGGAAGGGGAGTATGGCGCTGGCTTTGGCGCTGGCCCTGACCGCCTTCAATGCTCCGATGGCCCAAGCGGCCAACGACGGTGACCAGGGGTTGCCTGGCGACTGGCTCAGCCGCTACGCCAGCCCCTTTGCCGCCGGTCTCGGTGGCGCCACGGTGGCGGTGGGGCAGGAGCCCCAAGCCGCGTTGTGGAATCCGGCCGGACTTTCGTGGCTGCGGCGCAACACGGTGCAAGCCACAAGCACCCGACTTTTCGACGATACGACGGTCAACGGCCTGGCGTTTGCGATGCCGGCCAGCAATTTGCCGACTTTCGGGCTGAATATTTTGTACCTGAAGTCCAGTGAGTTCGAACGCACCAACGATTTGAACGAGTCGTTGGGCACGTTCTCCGAAGGTGATCTGGTCATGGCGCTCACAGGTGCGCACCAGATGTCCGACCACTGGTCGGTGGGCGCGAACGTGAAGCTCGTGCGCCAGACGCTGGAAGACTTCAGCGGCGGCGGCGTGGGCCTGGATGTGGGCCTGATGGGCCAAGTCGTACCAGGTGTGAAGGTGGCCGCTTCGGCCCTGAACATCGGTGGGCCGACCATCACCCTGCGCGATAAGGACGAATCCTACGCCCAGGAATATCGCGGTGGCGTGTCGACCGAACTGCTTGAGGGCAACGGTCTGCTCACCGCCGAGGCCGTGCATCGAGACGGGCCGGGCACCGAGCTGCGCCTTGGTGGGCAGTATCGCCTCGGGGCACTGTCCCTGCGGGCCGGCTACTTCATCGACAACATCGCCGCTGGTTTTGGCTACCGCTTCGAGAACGGGTTGAGCCTGGACTACGGCATGACTGATCACGAGTTGGGCATGGTGCACCGGTTTGGCCTGAATTACGCCTTTGGCGGGTTCTACACCGGCATCGAAGCCCAGCCCAGGGTGTTCTCACCCACGGGGCAAAATCCGGTCACGAAATTCCTGCTCACCGCCCACACCAAGGGCG
>DAOVTU010000232.1 GCA_030632925.1 Candidatus Krumholzibacteriia bacterium
AAATTCGGATCGACAAATTGTTCGTAGCCGGGGGCTTCGAGCAGGAACATCTTGCCTGTCACGCCAACGCTTAATCCTGCCAGAAACGGCACCTCGTAGCCGACCGCCAGATTGAGAGTGTCTTCGCTGTAGACGTCGGTGATGCCGAGCCGTACCCATGACAGGCCAAAGTGGAAGTCACCCATCTGGGGCAGGTCCATGGCCATGTAGTAATTTTCGATATCCGAGACGCCATACAGCCAACTGCTGGTCAGCATCAGCGAAGAACGATTGTCGCGGGTCAGGCCAGCCGGGTTCCAGTAGGCAGCGTTGGCGTCATCAGCGACCGCCACGTAGGCCGAACCGAGAGCCTTGGGCCGAGCGCCCATGCCGGCAAAACGGAAATCGGCCCGGGCGTCGGAGACCACACCGAGTGACAGGATCGCCAGTCCGAGAAGCCCCCAAACCGTCTGTCCGAAGCGTGATTTCAAGTTGAAGTACTTCATTTGATCACCGCCACGGAATGATTGCTGCGTATCGTGCGTTCGCCGCCAGCCTGTTTGAAGGTGGCGATGATGCGCAGGACGTAGATGCCGTAGGGCACCACTTCGCCCTTGAAGTCGGTGCCGTCCCAAACCAGGCCCGGCACGCGACGCGGGGTGGTGTCGTTCAGGTCAGTGCCAGAGTAGGGGAATGTCTGCGTCAGGATGTTCTTGCGGTCGCCGTAGATATTGTACACCTCGACGGTAACCGTGGCTTCCTGAGTCAGGTAGAACGAGATTGCGGTCTCGTCGTACAACCCGTCGCCGTTGGGCGAGAAGGGATTGGGCGTGGTCATGATGCCCGAGAGCACTTCATCAGATTCAAAACCGATCGCCTCGGTGCGGAACAGACCGTAGATGCCAGCGTGTTGCACTGCTGCAGTCACGTTGTTGCCTGTAAGGCTGACGTTGCCGCCGATCAGGACCCAGCGATCCGACTCTGGATGGTACTCGTACATTGCGATGGTGTTCTTGTCCGTTCCCGCGGGCAACCAGGCCTCGGGAAAATGCAGCGACAGGTTCATGGGCTTGGCCAGTTTTTCCTGGTAGTCGAAATACCCGCCCAGCGTATCGGACGTGGCCAGGAAGACCTGTCGGAAGACACCGACGGGTTTGCCTGGGGGAATCGAAGGCGCCTGCATGGTCACCGCCGGGATGTTGCAGATGTCCCACTGCAGTTCCACCGCCGTGCCCATGGTGTCGGCCGAAACTTCGCCACCGGGCCAGGCTTCGTCGATGTGGTTGTTGATCAGCCAACCGCGCAGGTTTTCGGGAATAATGAGAGCCGAACCGTCGACCTGCAGCATGGCCAGATTCTCGGTCTCCAGAGTGGCATCTTCAGGACGACAATGGGTCGCCGGGCCCACTTCCAGAGTGGTGACCGGCGAAGTTGTTGTCTTGTCCAGAGGGTCGGTCGCCCACACTTCGAACTCCAGGTAGCGGGTGGTGTCGATGGGCGAAACCACCAGCGAGTCCAGGAAGCTGGGCAGGATGTCGACCACCCACTGGTTGCGGCCCAGGAAGCCCATGGGCACGACGCGTTCCCAGCCCTCGCCGGTAAAACCGGTGGAGCGGTAGCGGAACTCGGCCCGGTCGACCCGGAAGTCATCAGTGATCTTGATCGTCAGGGCCAGCGGGGCATTTTCCAGCGGCGCCACCTTGGTGACCACCGATCCTTCACCGCCGGTGTCGATGACCGGAGGGCCGGTATCTTCGAATTGCGACATCTCGATGGCGACCGGCGTCTGGCCGCTTTCCAGGCGGGCCAGGGCATCGGCCGATTCGTAGTCCAGGATTTCTTCCTGGGTCAGGCCGGGGCTGTGGCCGGTGCCCGGCACCAGCAACAGATCGATCAGGTTGGAATCGCGGTCCCCGTTTTGGCCCCCACCGAAGTTCCACTCGCTGCGGCCCTCATTCACCCAGCGGATACCGCCGAGCACTTCTTCGCCACCAAAATCGTGACTCGAAACACAGACGACCATGTCCCAACCGCGGATGTCCTCGGCGGTGGGTTCGCCCAGTGCGGCCTTGGAAACCAGGGCCGTGACCGTGTCGAGTTCGGGGTCGCCCAGCAGGATGATGTCCTTGTCCGATCGCAAAGCGTTGTCGCGCCAGGAGTCGACCGTGTTCTGGCCCAGGGAAGGGATCAGGGCCTTGTACCAACCGTCCATGACAATGGCGTAGTCCCAGGCATCCCACGGCTGGAAGGCCGCCTGCCGGTTGGGCAGCGTGGCGGTCGAACCGCCGGGGCCGCTGTCGATGAGGATGTCGATTTTCTCGATGTTCAGGTCGGCATACAGTGGGCTCCAGTTGGCCGTACCCGGATCGGCCGGATCCGGGAAGTCGCCCAGTTTGACTTGGAAGGCGATCATGTCCACCTGCTCGCCACCGACAACGGCCACGGTTTCGAAAACCGTCAGGCCATGAATGTCGAAGGCGCCCGGGACAAAGGCGATGTTGGTCGGATAGGTCGTGAACTTCCTGGCGCTGCCGGGTTGGTTTGGCCCGTGGTCATCGCCCACCGGGTCAGCCACCAGAATCAGCGGTTCCACAATGGCGGTCACGTTGATGGTCGCCATGCCAGTAGTGGGCCAGATGTTGGCGCCATCGTTGGCCTTGATGATCAGGTCCTGGTTGCCGCCGGGGTTGCCCAGGGGCACCAGAGTCAGCAGGCTGTACACGCCATCACCGGCCACGATATCGCCGTGGCTGGCGTTGCCGTCGTCGTACATGCGGGTCAGGGCGCCGCCGCCCATGGCGCTCAAATCGGCCAGCACATCGCCGATGCCGTCGCCAGCGTCGGTCACCAGGGCGGTAAGAGTGAGCATCTCGCCGGCCTGCATCTCCGCCGGTGTGGCGGTGATGTTTTCCACGGTGGGCGGCGTGGGGAAGTCGGTCTTCACCACGTAGGTTTCGCCCCAGGCCACCAGGGTCACGGGCCCCAGGGCGATGTCCCAATCGTCAGGTCCAGGATCGTTGTAATCGAAATTCAGATTCAGGGTTGAGTCCTGGGGCGCCGAGTCGAAGGCCGACCGTTTGACGCCATCTTCCTGAGTCAGGTAGGCCTCGAAGCGCAAAGAGTCCGGCGCGCCACCGAAGGGCGTCCAGGGCATGCGGATGACGACACGATCGGCTTCATTGGTGACCCACACCGGTTGGATATTCTGGTCGGCAGCCGAGCCGGTGAAAACATCATTGGCCAGGTCCCAGAATTCCCAGGCCGAAGCTGTGGTGTCCCAACGGCGGAAATCGCCGTAGTCATTGACCGAATACTTGCTGGTCAGCGCGTAGTCCGGTCGGTCGTCGTGACCGTAGTTCACCGGTTGCTCAAAAGGATCCCGTGAGGCGCCCGCCGCATCAAAATTGGTCTCGAAAATGATGTGCAGCTGCATGCCGTTGAAATCGGACTGGAAGGGCAACTCGAGAATCAATTCGTCCGGCGTATTGTCGATCACCAGGGCCGTCAGATCACTCTTGTCGAAGGTTTGGCGCGTGAGCGGTTCTTCGAACCAGACCGGATCGGGGATCACGGTGACAGCCCGCAACTGCAGGCCGGTATTGTCGCCTTCAAGGCTGCCGCCATCGCCGGTAATGGTCACCAGACCGGAGCCGCCGCTGGGCGTGAAGGTGCTGAAAGCGCGGCCTGCAGCGTCGGAAACGGCCGAGATGGGACTAAAAGAGCCCAGTCCGGGCGGGTCCGCTGAAAAGACAATGGATTGTCCGGCTTCGGCGGTGTCGTTGCCAAAAACATCAATCAACTGGCCGGTGACGACCACCGGCTGATTCAAATCGCTGACGCTGCTGGGCAGGGACAGGCGCCAACCGTTGGTCGCGCCGGCCAGGGCGGTCAAGGCCAACAGGGGCTCGCCGCTACCGAGGCCGCCTGCTTCCACAGTCAAAACCCGATTGCTGATGACCACCGAAGCTGTGACCAGCAGGGAGCCGGACCCCGTAGCCAGGATGCGTCCGGTGGCCTGGCCGGTGCCGTTGGTCAAGGTGGTGGGCACTTCAAATTGTCCGTTGCCAGTCGAGGTATTGTCCAAGCCGAAACTGACCGGGATGTCCGGCAACAGGCTTAAATTTCCCGCCGAATCAAAAAGCTGGGCTGAAATCACGATAGCGTCGGTGGCATCGGCGATCAGGGTATCGCGCTGGGCCGTCAGCACCACGGTGGTGGGCTGGGGGTCCTGGAAAGCCACGACAATGCGGCCGGCGATGGGCGCCTTGTTCGGCTGGGCCAGATAAACACGCAGCACCTCGACGGCGGTGTTGCTCATGTGGAATTCGCCACGGCCATTGCTGAAGCTGATCACCGAATCGACGGCGGCCTCGGTGGCATCGCGGTAAAACACCGGCGTGCCGGTGGTGGGCGAAATGTCGTCCATCTTGCGGGCCGAAAGTTTGAAGCCGGACAGCTGGCCGTCCAAATCAAAAAGGTCATCGAGTCCGTCGTCATCGCGGGCCGCCAGCAGCACCCGGCTGCTGGTCCAGGGGTCTTCATCCGGATTGTAGAAAGTGGCCCTGATCTCGGGCAGGGTTTCGCCCTCGTCGTTGACGATTTCCAGATGGGTGGCCCGTACGGCGGTCAATTGCACTGCGCCAAGGGAAGTGTCGGCAGCGGTGACATCGAAAATCCGCGTATCATGCTGGTAGCCGGTGGCGTCTAATTCCAGACGGAATTGGCCGGGCTCCAGGAAAAATGAGAACGGATCGCCGGTGGCGGCGAAGCTGAGCGAATCGCGGAAGGCGCCACTCATATTGTCGAACAACTGCCAATGCCCGGCTGCATCAGGGCCTTCGAAGGCCATGGTGCCGCTGACCTGGGCGGCCAGGGGCAAGGTGATGACCATGCCGGTCACGTCGGTGCCGGCGGTGACCACGAAGGTGGAATCGGTGGGCACGTACTGGGCCGGTTGGGTCGAGGCCGACAGGGTGAAGGTGCCGCCCACGGGAGTGAAGAACTGGAAATTTCCGCCGGTCGAAGGGAAGCCGGTGAAGTCAAGATCGTTGCCGGCCTCATCGCGGAAATACAGGGTGCCGGGTTGTCCCGGACCGCCGTCGAAAGCCACCGAACCGCTGACTTCGGTCTGCCGCAACATCGCGAAGTCCAGATTGGTCACGTCGGTGCCAGCGGTCACAGTGATCGGAGTTGCGGCGTCGAGGTAGGTGTCGGCCGAAACAGCCACGACATAGTCGCCGCCGGTCTCGACGAAGAAGATATAGGGGCCGCCCGGGGCGCTGATTTCAGCGGTTTCCAACACGGTGCCGCCGCCATCCTGCAGTTCCACGGTGCTGATGGCGCCGGGACCGGAAACGAAGCTGATGGCACCACTGATGGAGGTGGCCTTGTCCAGAGTCTGATCAGTGCTGGTAACTTGTTGACTTTGAAGCACATCCACGACAACGGTATTGGCAAAGTAACCCACCGCACTGGTGGTCACGCGGTATCGTCCGGCATTGAGACGGGGCAGCGTCCAGGCGCGCTCGCCAATAGCCGTGGTGACCACCGAAAGCGGTGCACCGGGCTCGCGGCCGGCAAAGTCGATCAATTCGGCGACAACGGTGACGGTGGCGGTTCCTGCATCCTGGGGCAAAGTGGCGGTGCCGCTGATGGTGGCGTCGGCTGCATCGGGAGTGCCGTTGCCGTCGGCGTCGATCACCGAAGCGTGCAGATTATTCAGGATGACAGTGGCCAGGCCGCCGTCGAGGCCGTCATTGCTCGGGGCGCTGTCCAGGCCGTTGAGGCTGTC
>DAOVTU010000447.1 GCA_030632925.1 Candidatus Krumholzibacteriia bacterium
GCGAACTATTCGGGCCCTTCGGTTTCTGCGGCCTGGGGGGACTACGACAACGATGGCGATGTGGATGTCTATTACAGCAATCGCGATCTGTTGAATGTATTGGCCGGAAATCAGAATGGGCAGTTCACCGATCTGGAAATGACGGACATCGCCGACTCGGGTACGATCCGCGGTTCGAGTTGGGCGGACTACGACAAGGACGGCCGCCTGGACCTGTTGGTGGTGCACGACGACAGGACTTGCGTGCTGTACAAACAGAATGCCAGCGGAGAATTCCAGGATGTTTCGGAGGTCGCAACCCTGACGGTCAGGGGCTCGTGGATGGGCAGCTCGTGGGTCGACTACGACGGTGACGGCCGCCGCGACCTTTACCTGATGAGTGACGATGGGGCCAATCAACTGCTGCACAACCTGCAAGCCGGGTTTGATGTGGTGTCTTCTCCCCTGGCCGAAAATACCGGGCAGGCCAGCAGCGCCGCCTGGGGCGACTTCAACAACGACAACAAGATGGATCTGTTGCTGGTCAATAACGGAAGCCGCAACAGGATGCTGAAGGCCACCACTGCCGGGGCGTTCACCGAGGTGGTGACCGGGCCCATCCGGGAGATTGGCCAGAGCGCCAGCGGCATCTGGGGGGATTACGACAATGATGGCGATCTGGACATCTTTCTGACCTACACCGGGGCACGTGACAGATTGATCCGCAATGATCTGGCGAGCAAGTTCGTGGATCTGGGCGAGTTGGTTTTTGATACGCCGGACAGCAGCACCGGTGCGGCTTGGGGTGACTACGACAACGATGGTGATCTGGATCTGCTGGTGGCTGACCAGGCGGGTCCGACGCGGATTTATCGCAACGACTATGCGGGCACCAATCACTGGTTGAAAGTGCAGACCAAGGGGTTGAACAACGCTGGAGCGGTGGCGGGAACCCAGGTCAAGGTGGTCCTGGACGATGCGACAAACCAGCGCCGTGAACTGGGCGCTGGCGGCGGGTATTACAGTGCCGATGCGATGATTGCCCACTTCGGTTTGGGCGAAGTGACATTGGTGGACACTTTGAAAGTGATCTGGCCGGGTGGGGAAGTGAAAATCCTCGAAGATGTGGCCGTGGATCAGTTGGTTGTTGTCGAAAAGGACGGCGCTTCGGCAGTGGGCGATGATGAGTATGTCGACGGCGTGCCGCGCCTGGTCACGGGCCTGCGCAGCATCGCGCCCAACCCGTTCAACCCGGCGACCCAGGTGCGGTTTGATTTGGCCCAGAGGGGCGAAGTGCAGGTGCGGGTGTATGACGTTGCGGGGCGCTTGGTGGCTGAACTGCTGCACAAGACGATGGCCGCAGGGTCCCACCGCATCGTATGGCGAGGTCGGGACCGGGCCGACCGCAGTGTGGCCGCTGGGGTGTATTTTATCCAACTGCAGGCCGCGGGCCAGACCTGGACCCAAGGAGCGGTGCTGGTCAAATAAATCCTGGCTTGAACAACAAGGGCCGTGGCGACTGCTGGACAGACGCCCGGCCCTTCCTCTATCCTGAGGGCATGGACTGGAATCATATCCCCGCCGGAAATCGGAGTTTTTCATGAGTGCGATCTCTTCCCTGACCATCATCGGCGCCGGCAACATCGGCACCGCCATTGCCCGTGGATTGGTGAAATCAGGCAGTTTGGGCGCCGATAAGATCACTTTGACCCGCCGCCATGCGGACAAATTGCAGGACCTGGCGACAGAGGGCTTTGCCACCACGACGAACAACGCGGCAGCCATCGCAGGCAGTGACCTGGTGGTGCTGGCGGTGGAACCGGGGCAGTTGGATGACTTGCTGCTGTCCGCGGGGTCGGAGTTGGAACCGGGCCGGCATACGGTGATTTCAGTGGTTTCCGGCGCGACGATCGCCGACATGAAGCGCCACTTGAAGGACGGCGTGGCCGTGGTGCGGGCCATGCCCAATACGGCCATCGCGGTGGGCGAATCGATGACGTGTTTGTCGGCCTCTGAGGCCGATGCGGCGGGGCTGAATTTGGCCGACCAGGTTTTTCAGTCGGTGGGCGTCACGCTGGTGATTGATGAAGAACAGATGGGCGCGGCGACGGCTTTGTGCGCCTGCGGCACGGCGTTCTTTTTGCGCGCTATTCGAGCGGCCAGTCAGGGTGGCATCGAGATCGGTTTCCATGCCCGCGATGCTTTGGCCATGGCAGCCCAGACGGCCAAAGGGGCTTCGTCGTTGCTGCTGGCGCGGGGGCTGCATCCGGAGCGGGAAATTGACCGCGTGACGACGCCGCGGGGGGCGACGATATCCGGGTTGAACGAGATGGAACATCAGGGCTTCAGTTCGGCCATGATCCGGGGCATTACGACTTCGGCGGACAAGGTGGATCGGTTGTACAAGAAGGACAAATGAGAGTCTGGATAGGCATGACACTGCTGGGGCTTGTTCTGGTGATTGCCGGAGCGGGTCCGGCGTTTGCCCAACAGCCTTTGGATCCGGAATTGTTTCAGGTGGGAGTCTATGCGGATGATGCCCGTGCCATCATCTGTGTTGCCGGTTCGCCCGGTGCGGTGTTTGAACAGTCGCTGTGGGCCTGGGTGCCGCAGGATCTGGGCTTGGCCTATATCACGATCCGATTCAGTTTTCCGACCAATCTCGACCTGACGAGCCGACCGGTGTTTCATGACCTGGTCAGCAACGTGATCTATTCTGACTACGTGGGCAATACGGTGGAGTGGAACATGTTGCTGAACGAGTGCCCGTCCGGGTGGGTGCAAATATTTACCCAGGAGTGCACCCTGCTTGATGGTGAGCCTTCGCACATCGGGATTCTGGCGGATGATTCGATGATGCGGGACTGCGATTTTGTGTTGAATGATATTAGGGTTTTGAACGAGTTGACGGTGAACGAGCCTGGGTGTGCGACGGTGTCGGTGGAGGGTGTGAGCTGGGGGTGGGTTAAGGGCTTCTACCATGATTCGGCGAGGTGAGACGGCAGTGTGCTATACTCATTGAAGAATTGTTATGACAACAACATCGATCTGAAATTTTATTGCCCATAAAGGATGGAGGCCCATATGCGTTTGCCGTGGTTCATCATGTTTTTGGCCGTTTGCATCGTCGTTGTGCCCTGCGTTGGCCAATCCGGAGAAACCTGCCTCGACTATACCAGCACTGCTCCCCTGGTCGATTTTCAACGATTTGACAGTGTCCATAGCCCGGTAAGCCTTGGCGATCTTGTGGTGTTTTTGGTACGCGACGATGAGGCGTGGTCGCTCCGGACCGTGGACGCAGGTTCGCCTTCACCACTGAGCGTTCTGGGTGAGTTGGCCTTTGCCCGTCCCCAGAAAATGTGGGCAAGTGGTGGCTATGTGTACGTTCTTGAAGATCAGGCTCTGGTGATTGTCGATATCGGCAATCCGGCCGATCCCTTTGTCGTTGCGCGCTTGGCGGGGGTAGGCGAGGTCCAGGGCCTTCAGGTTCACGGTGATCACCTCTATGTGGCCAATCACTGGCAGTCACTTCAGGTCTATGATATTTCGACTATTGAGCAGCCGCAGTTGGTGAACGAAATGGTCGTCGACCGGGACTATGTCTACGAGGTTCTCGTCAGGCAAGGTCTTCTCGTTGTGCGTTTGAGCACGCAACTGGCGGTGTATGGTCTTGATGACCCTGCGTCACCATCATTGCTGACGACCCTGCCGTTGCCGGGTTGGACCCAGTCGATGATCAGCTATGAGGACTATGTACTGGTTGGCGTGA
>DAOVTU010000235.1 GCA_030632925.1 Candidatus Krumholzibacteriia bacterium
AATGGGCCTACGATGTGCTGCATCAGCGGGCCATGGACTACTTGTTGTCCAGCCCCTCGTATAGCATCGCCTTCGGATTTCAGGAAATTGCGGTGACCAAGAACCGGCATTTTACGCCGGAAAGCTACGAAGAGGCGTTGGCCCTGGCCGAGGGGTTGTACGCGTTGATTCCCGACTATGTGATCCAGCAGATGAAAGGCTCCGCGCGATGAACCCGATCCTGATCCCCATTGGCATCCTCGTTTTTATCACCCTGTGGGTGGTGCTGAATTACAACGCGCTGGTGCGGATCCGGCAGCAGGTGCGCGAGTCGTGGTCGGGCATTGATACCGAGTTGAAGCGGCGTTATGACCTGATTCCCAATCTGGTCGAGACGGTCAAAGGATACGCCTCCCATGAGCGCGAGGTTTTGCAAAACGTGACCGAGGCACGGGCGCGGGCGTCGGCGTCTGATGGCAGTCCGGAAGCCCAGGCCCGCGACGAGAAGAGCCTGGTGGAGAGCATGAACCGGCTATTGGCCGTGGCCGAGGGGTATCCCGAGTTGAAGGCCAACGAGAACTATCTGGCGTTGCAGAATGAACTGGCCAATACCGAGGACCGCATCCAGGCCGCGCGGCGGTTTTTCAACGCCAACGTGCGGGATTTGAATACGCGGATTGAAGTGTTTCCTTCGAATCTGATTGCCCAGATGTTCAACTTTGAGAAGGCCGGGTTTTTTGAGGTGGAGAGCAGCAAAGTGCGCCAGGTGGTTGATATATCGTTCAACGACCCGACCTAGAGCCGCTCAAATCGTATAATAACTGCATGTTGTTGACACCTTCGTGATACAGGGTCGGTTTTTCTTGACCAATTGGGATGAAGTCGGTAAAGTATCTGATTGATAACGAATATTGTTAGCATAATCTGTCTCTGGAGGGAACAAGATGTCATCCGTACGCCTAGCATTGCTTTTCACTTTGGTCGCCGTTGCGCTGGTCGGTTGCAGCGGCAGCCAGGATTTGACCGGGCCCAACGGTGGAGAATTCGCCGGCAAGGCCATCCTCGGCATTGGGGATACGGTCTGGAATGATGCCAACCAGGATGGCATCCAGGACGAAACCGAAATCGGAGTCCCCGGGGTTGTGGTTGCCCTGATGGACAGCTTCGGAACCACGGTCCTGACCGATACCACCGATATCACGGGCACCTACCTGCTCGAAGGACTCGAAACCGGCGAGTATCAGGTCCATTTCTCACTGCCCGAGGGTTTTGCCTACACCATGCAGATGGCTGGTACCGATACGACCCTGGACAGCAACGTTGACGCCGTGACAGGTTTGACCACCTTCATGGCCCTGACTGATTCGACTTCCGACGGCTCGATTGACGCGGGCATGTACGCCCTTGCAGTCGGCAGCACCCTGGGCGACCGGGTGTGGCACGACGAGAACGAGAACGGTAGCCAGGATGAGGGCGAGATGGGCATGGCCGACGTGATGGTCACGCTGAACGATTGCACTGGTCTGGAAGTGGCCATCACCACCACCGATGCTGACGGCATGTACAGCTTTGCCGACGTTGTGGCCGGCGACTACCAGGTTTCTTTTGCCCTTCCTGAGGGCTACGTCTTCACCGCCATGCACGCCGATTCCAGCAGCAGCACCGACAGCGATGTCGATCCGGCCACCGGCGCGACCGCCTGCCTGACCTTGGCCGACGGCGTGACTGATCTGGATGTGGACGCCGGCATGTACCTGGAATTCGTCGGCACCGGTTGTGCCCACGGCAAGGGTTACTGGAAGAACCATCTGGCTGAAGTGGATGAAATGCTGGCGATCACCCTGGGTGACGAGGGCGGCGCCAAGAGCCTGGTTGTCGACGATACCGACAAGGCCTACGGCGTATTGCAGCAGCACATGTATGGTGATCCGAGCAATGGCATCACCAAACTCTATGCGCACCTGTTGACGGCCAAATTGAGCATCGCCAACGGCGCGGATGGATCGGCCTCTGAATCCGCGATCGCCAGTGCGGATGCCTTCCTGGCGGACTACGACTGGACTGACTGGGACAGCCTGAGCCGTGAGGACCAGCGGATGGTCCAGAAGATGAAGGGCTCGTTCAAGGTCTACAGTGTGGGTGAGGACTGCCCGGATGATGATTGTGATGATTATGACGACGGCGACGATGATGACGATGAAGATGATGATGACGACGATGATGACGATGATGACGATGACGATGACGATGATGATGACGATGAGGACAATTCCTAGTCTCGCTCTCAAAATGAATGAATGGCCGCCGACCCATCCGGGGTTGGCGGCCGTTGCATTTGGGCGAGAAGTTGCAGAATACGTCGTCTCGAGGGCACAATCCTATTTTGAGCCATATTGGCGCGAGAGATAATATATCAAAATAATTAGCATATAAGATCAAAACTGTGGTACAATCAGGTCTGTTCGGGGGAACAAAGGACCGGATTCCACGTGAAACTTCACTTTTACATACTGATTGCCGTGCTGACGGCTGTTTTTGGCAGTACAACTGCCATGGCAGCCGATGGCCTGACGGTATCTGGAGCGGATCCGGCCCGCATTACGGTGGATTATGCGCTGGGGGAGTTGGGTTTGACCCACGCGGCGCTGGCGGGAGAAACGGTGACAGTGGTGGCGCTTGAGGGAGCGCTTTCACGTCTTGAAGCCGGATTTCCCGAATTGCCCACCGTAGCAACCAGCCTGCACATACCGGCGGTGGGGACCCCGGTTGTGCGGGTGGTTTCACGCCGCGAACGTGAAGTGGCCGTGGCGCCGGTGCTGCCTTCGCTGGGTCATATTTCGCGCGACATTGATCCGGCCACGCTGACCCGTGCTTTTGGCGCTGTATATACATCTGGTGAAGTTTACCCGCTGCAGATTGTTGAACTGGGCCGCCCCTTCCTGCTGGGCGACCGCCGGGGCGTGAACGTGCGCCTCAATCCGGTGCGCTGGGATGCCGCGCGTGGGGTTCTGCTGGTGACCGAGTCGATCACCCTGGAAGTGACGACCACCGGCACCGGTGGCGAAAACACTTTGCCCGCTGCGACGCCTGCTTCGTCCCGCGAATTTCAGGACCTGCACGCCCAGGTTTTTCCCAACTTTGAATCCGTGACTGATGGTTCGCTTCAGCAGAAGTATGCCGCCCCTATCGCCCGGGGGCGGATGCTTCTCATCAGTCACGACGATTTGGCGCCGGCCTTGGCGCCGTTGCGCCAGTGGAAAGCGCGCCGGGGCATCGCCACCGAGTTGGTGCTGATGTCCGAGACCGATGGCACCGCCGCCGGACTGCGCCAGTTGGTGGCCAACAAGTACATGGAAGCTGGCGGACTGACCTGGCTGGTATTGGTGGGAGACAAGAACCAGGTGCCGGCCAACGTGGGCACCTATGACGGGTCCGACGCCGACAGCCCTTACGCCATGATCCTGGGTGACGATCTTTATCCTGAGCTCTTTGTCTCGCGCATCTCGGCCAGTGATCTCAAGCAGGCGGAGAATCAAGTCGCCAAGTTCATCAACTACGAGCGCAACCCCGACACCGGAGTGGACGCCGCCTGGTACAGCCGGGGCGCGGGCGTGGCCAGTGACGAAGGCGTGCCCACCGATTACGAACGGGCCGACCTGCTGCGTACTGATTTGTTGAACCAGGATTATGACGGCGTGGATCGCATCTATCAGGGCTTGGGCGCCACCACCGCTTCGATTTCCGCAGCCGTCAACGAAGGCCGCAGCCTGATCAATTATCTGGGCCACGGCTCGGGTTTGAGCTGGGACAGTGTTTCGTTCCGCACCTCCGATATCGCCGCGCTGAACAATGGCGGCCGGCTGCCCTGGATCATCGACGTTTCGTGTTACAACGGCGACATCGCCCGAGATGAGTGTTTCGCTGAAGCCTGGCTGCGTGCCGGCACGGTCGAGGCCCCCGCCGGTGCGGTCGGCATGATCGCCGCCTCGAGCCTGGCTCCCTGGACACCGCCGACCGTGATGCAGTCCGAAGTGGTGGACCTGCTCACTGCCGGTACCCGCAACACCTTGGGCGCGCTGTACTACAGTGGGCTGATGAAAGTGTTAGACGAGTATTCCGGAGTTCCAGTGGCCACCCAGGTGATGGAGCAGAACATCATTTTTGGCGACGCTTCGCTGATGGTGCGCACGCGGGCACCCGAAAAATTCATCGTCAGCGCCCCGACCACCATTGAAATCGGGAGCGCCATGTACACTGTTTCGGTGACATCCACTGGGGCAGGCACCGTGGCGATTTCCCACGATGGCGAAGTGTTGGGCGTGGCGGATTTTACCGGCTCCGGCGTGGTCAACGTGCCGGTGCAGGCCGACCTCGCAGTTTTGACTGACGTGGAAATCACCGTGACCGGTTCGAATATGGAACCCTGGCTGGCCACCGTTGCCGTTGTTGCCAGCACCAGTCCCGTATTTGATGCAGTGCTGCCGAGTCAGCCCGTGCTGCACGGCAACTATCCGAACCCGTTCAACCCCAGCACGCAGATCGTTTTCGAATTGCCCGCCGCCCAGAACGTGCGCCTGACGGTGTACGATATCCGTGGCCGCGAAGTGAGCCAATTGGTGGCCGGCAGCCTGGACGCCGGCGTGCACCAGATCGCCTGGCAGGGTCGCGACGATCAGGGCCGGGCGGCGCCGAGTGGGGTTTATTTGTATCGTTTGGAGACGGCCAGCGGCAGCCAGAATGGCCGGATGGTGCTTTCCAAATAGGTGTTCAAGGACCTTTCAGGGCATCCAGCGGAACTCGCTGAGCCGGATGCGACCGCGCGAATTGAGCTCTACACCTTCTTCGGTGAGCAGGATTTCCTGCTCCGTGACCGATTCCCCGTCGCCGCGAAAGCTGATCTCGCCCTTGGCGTTGACCACGCGGTGCCAGGGCACGCCACTGTCGGGTGGCAGCTTTTTGAGGGCGGTGCCGACCAGTCGGGCCCGTCCGGGCAGGTCAGCCAAAGTGGCGATTTGGCCATATGTGGCTACTTTACCGGCCGGAATCGATTGGACCACGGCCAGGATAGCATCGTATTTGCGAAGGCTAAGGTTCACGTGGATTCATCCGAAATTGAAACTGAACATTGAAATCTGGGGCTCTTGAACTAGTTTAAGAGCGAATACTGATTAAGGGAAACCGGAAAATTTCAGGAGAAGAAGAATGACCAACGATTCCAAGGTGCAAGACTTCAAAGTCGCAGATATCAGCCTGGCCGATTTCGGTCGCCGGGAAATGACCCTGGCCGAGTCCGAAATGCCGGCCCTGATGGCGTTGCGCAAAAAATACAGCGCGACCAAACCTTTGAAAGACGCGCGCATCCTGGGTTGCATTCACATGACCATCCAGACCGCCGTGTTGATCGAGACCCTGGTTGATCTGGGTGCCGAAGTGCGCTGGTCATCCTGCAACATCTTCTCGACCCAGGACCACGCCGCGGCCGCGGTTGCCGCATCCGGCAATGCGGTCTACGCCTGGAAAGGCCAGACCGAAGAAGAAGGCATGTGGTGCATCGAGCAGACCATCCTGAAAAACGGTGAGGTCTGGGACGCGAACATGATCCTGGACGATGGTGGCGACCTGACGGCCATGGCTCACGAGAAGTACCCGCAAATTTTGCAGAACATCCACGGCATCACCGAAGAGACGACCACCGGCGTGCACCGCCT
>DAOVTU010000152.1 GCA_030632925.1 Candidatus Krumholzibacteriia bacterium
AGCCCGCGCCGGGCTCACAGTGTGGCGGCCCAGGGCGGCATCAACGCCTCGAAGAACTACCAGAACGACGGCGACAGCGTTTACCGCCTGTTCTACGATACGATTAAGGGCGGCGATTACCGCTCCCGCGAGGCCAATACCTACCGTTTGGCCCAGTTGTCCATGGGCATCATCGACCAGAGCGTGGCCATGGGAGTGCCCTTTGCCCGCGAGTACGGCGGCACGCTTTCCAATCGCAGCTTCGGCGGCGTGCAGGTCAGCCGGACATTCTACGCCCGTGGACAAACCGGACAGCAGTTGCTGCTCGGTGTGTACAGCGCCCTGAGCCGTCAGGTCGACGCCGGCACGGTGAAGATGTTCCCCCGCCACGAAATGCTTGACCTGGTGATTGTCGACGGCAAGGCCCGCGGCATCATCACCCGCGAGCTGATCACCGGCGAGATCAAGCGCTACGAAGCGGACGCCGTGGTTTTGGCCACCGGTGGTTACAGCCCCGTGTTCTACCTGTCGACCAACGCGGTCAATAGCAACGCGACGGCGATCTGGCGCGCCCACAAGCGGGGCGCCTTCTTCAGCAATCCCTGCTACACGCAGATCCACCCCACGGCTGTGCCGCAGATGGGCGACTACCAGTCCAAGCTCACGCTCATGAGTGAGTCCCTGCGCAACGACGGTCGGGTGTGGGTGCCGAAGAAAGCCGGCGATACGCGGCGGCCCGAGAGCATTCCCGAGGCCGAACGCGATTATTACCTCGAACGGCGCTATCCCGCCTTTGGCAACCTGGTGCCCCGCGACATTGCGGCCCGGGCGGCTAAAGTCGAATGCGACAAGGGCAAGCACGCCTACTACTCGGACCAGTCGGTGTACCTGGACTTCAACGAGGCCATTGGCCGCCTGGGCGCCGACGTGGTCGGCGATCGCTACGGCAACCTCTTTGACATGTACAAGGAGATCATCGGCGACAGTCCTTATGAATCGCCGATGATGATCTACCCCGCGCCGCACTACACCATGGGTGGCCTGTGGGTCGATTATAATCTGCAGAGTACGATCGAAGGCCTGTTCGTGGCCGGCGAGGCCAACTTCAGTGACCACGGTGCGAACCGCCTTGGGGCCAGCGCCCTGATGCAGGGTTTGGCCGACGGTTATTTTGTGGTGCCGCGCGTGGTGGCCAGCTACCTGGCCAGCGCCAAGCTGGACCCCGTCAGCACCGATCACGAAAGCTTCAAGGCTGTCGAAAACGACGTGCGCGAACACACCCAGCGCTTGATGAACATCAAGGGCAAACGGACCGTGCGCGATTTCCACTGGGACCTGGGCCGCGTGATGTGGGACAAGGTCGGCATGGCCCGCAACAAGCAGGGCCTGACCGAGGCCATCGCCAGCATCAAGACGCTGCGCGAGGGCTTCTGGCAGGATCTGGCCATCACCGGCGGCGAAAACGACATGAACAAGCAGCTGGAGCAGGCCAACCGCCTGGGCGACTACTTGGAATTGGGCGAGCTCATGGCCCGCGATGCGCTCATGCGCGAAGAGTCCTGCGGCGGTCACTTCCGTGAAGAGCACCAGACCGAAGAAGGCGAAGCCATGCGGCACGACGACAAATTCATGTTTGTCTCGGCCTGGGAGCACAAGGGTGAGAACCAGGAACCGGAGATGCACAAGGAAGACCTGTCGTACGAAAACATTGAAGTGAAAACTCGCAGCTACAAATAGAGGAAGGAACATCATGTCAAAGAGTGGGATGACCATTCATCTGAAAATCTGGCGCCAAGCCCGTGGCGCCAAGGACGGCAAGTTCGCTGACTACACGGTCAACGACGTCCAGATCGAGATGTCCTTTCTCGAAATGCTCGACATTTTGAATGAGGACCTCGTGCGCAAGGGCGAAGAAGCCGTCGAATTCGACAATGACTGCCGCGAAGGCATTTGTGGCACCTGCGGCATGGTGGTCAGTGGCATCGCCCACGGCCCCCACGCCGGCACCACCACTTGCGAAATCAGAATGCGAAGCTACAAGGACGGCGACACCATCACGGTCGAACCGTTCCGCGCTTCGGCTTTCCCGGTGCTCAAGGACCTGGTCGTTGACCGGGCGGCCTTCGACCGGATCCAGTCCAAGGGTGGCTACGTGAGCACCAACGTGGGCTCGGCCCCCGATGGCAACGCGCAGCTGATCAGCAAGGAAGATTCCGACAACGCCATGGATGCCGCGACCTGCATCGGTTGCGGCGCCTGCGTGGCGGCCTGCCCCAACGGTTCGGCCTCGCTGTTTGTCAGCGCCAAGATCAGCCAGTTCAGTTGGCTGCCTCAGGGCGATTCCGAGCGCACCCGCCGGGCGTTGATGATGGTCGAGCAGATGGATGACGAAGGCTTCGGCGATTGCTCCAACCATGGGGAATGCGAAGCTGTGTGTCCGAAGGAGATCTCGATTCAGAACATTGCGCGGATGCGGCGTGAGTTTGTGAAAGCCGCGTTGAAGGGCTAGATCAGCGATCAGATTGAGCATGAAAAAGGGGCTGCGGTTTTTACCGCAGCCCCTTTTGGTTTCAGCAACCGGAGTTACTTTTTGGCGATGGTGCCAGGAACCAAGGTGTGGATGGTCGCCGCGCGGGCAGCCAACTCAGCCATGGTCTTCATGGTGCCCGTGCCGCCGTTGCCGGCTTCATCCTGATGGCAACCGTAGCAGGCGAAGTCCAGGGTGATGGCACCCTTGTTGTTGGCATCCAGCAGTACTGCGGTACCGTCGCCGGTGAACATGTCCACCTTGCCGTTGACCGAAGTGTTGATGGTCCACAGGTGAGTGCTGATGTCGCCATCATGAATGTTGTTGGCGATGGCGCTCTTGGAAGCATCCGGCATATGGCAGTCGTTGCAGGTCGCGCCGTAGCCGTGGGTCGTCGAGGCGATGTTGGCGTGGGAACCGGTGACGTGGCAGCTTACACAGTTCACCGTGGTGCTGACGCCTTCGCCCGGAGTGGTCGCGTCGAACTTGACCGAAGCATGCGGGTCATGGCAATCGTTGCAGCCAGGTCCGAAAGCCGAGTTATGCGGCGAGGCGTACCACTCGTCGTACTGCTCGTGATGCTTGATGAAGCCGCCGCTGGCTTCGATGATGGTTTCGCCCGGGGTCACGCCATCGTCGCCACCGCGGGTGTGGCATTTGCCACAGAAGAACGACGAATTGTCGGTTTCCATGGCGTAGGTCGCAGGCTCGAATGCGTGCTGGTTGCCCATGCCGTGGCAGCCTTCACAATGGACGCCGCCGGCAAAGAACGTACCGGGCATGCCTTCCATACCGCCCTGGTTGTTTTCCGCGATGCCGTCATCGGAATCTTCCCAACCGGTCGTGTGGCAGATGCCACAATCGTAGGGCTTGAGTTCGCCGGCGTGGTAGTTGCCCCAGGATTCATCCTCGAAGTTGAACTGGTTTTCGCCCGAAGCCGGGGTGTAGACATAACCGTCGGTCTTGATCCAGCGCATTTTCCAGCCGTAACCACCGATGGTGTAAGAGAAATCGGCCCAGGTCGTGCCAACCGGGGGCTCAATGGTGTTCGAAGCAAAGGCCGAGGGGATCGGGAACGAACCCGTCGGTGCTTCCCCATTTGTGATGGCCGTCAGCTTGTAGGGATGGCCGGAATGGCTCCACTGGTCATGCTTTTCGGTGTGACAGGAGGCACAGGCGTCCGAACCGGCGAAGGCCAGCTCAGGCGGATCGACGTTCACAGGATCGTCTTCTGAACAACCGGTCAGAGCGAGCAATCCTACAACGAGAATCAGGAGTGCGAGTTTCGTGAGTTTCATGATTGTCCTTTCGGGACGATGGCAATTTGGGTGGATTGAGAACGTCTCTATTCGGTCTCTTGTCGCCATGGGTATAACCTACAAGTTGTATGGGAGAATTAAAGAAAATCTTGAGACATTTCCATGACAACTCCCGCAACACAATATTGGAACTAATACTTACCGGATTCTCTCCGGCTTTCAAACCGCTGTAACTGCATATAAACAAGGAGGATGTAGACCCGAGCTGTTATTTTTTTGACACACAAAGCCGACCAACTCACTGGGAGTCCATGTCAAAAAAAAAACGTACTGATTTACTCCGCCTCTGCCGGAGCCTTCCGGAAAAGCTCTGTTCAATTGAGATTGATTATCTTTGTAAGTTGGACTCGTCTAACGGGATAGATAAAGGGCAACAGTCCAGGTGCGCGCAAACGGGTCACTGTTGCCCCAAATAGGGCTATTCCAGCCTTCAATTGGCGGACAGCACGTATCTGAAGCCGTGTCGGCCTCGAACCACCTTGTGCGGACTGGGATTTAAACGGGATGCCGAACGGCAACGACGGGACACATCACTCCATGCCCCGCCCCGCAGCACCTTATACCATCCCGGCGGTGGTCCGATCGGGTCGACCTCTTCATCTGCATATACATTGTCATACCAATCGTTGCACCACTCCCACACATTCCCGTGCAAATCATAAATACCAAAGACGTTGGCCTCCAGAGTGCCCACCGCATGGTTGCCACCCTCCGCATTGCCACAATACCAGCCGTTTTCGAGCAGGGCGGGCTCGTCACCACAAGAAAGTTCCGTGATATCGCCCCCACTGAAAGCTGTTGTGGTGCCGGCACGACAAGTGTACTCCCACTCCGCCTCCGTCGGCAGGCGGTACCCTTGGGCTGCGTAGGGCGCGCCATCGTTGCACAGCCAGTTGTTGGGGTCGGTGTGGTCGTAAGCCCTTGGCAGGCCCTCTTTTAGGCTCAGCCAATCACAATACGCCGCCGCGCCATGCCACAGCACCTCAACCAGCGGATGGTTTTCCTTGCCGGCATCCACCACGAATTTGCCGTCCAGATAGGAAACTTCACAGTCTTCGTCGCCATCCATGTTCAGCAGCCACAGCACCGAGCCGTCCAGGTTATCGTAAACGCGGGTTCCGTCCACTGTACAATAGCCGTTGTCCAAGGCCCACTGGGCCAGATCCGCGTACTGCTGGTTTGTCACTTCGGTGGAGAACATGGAAAAGTCGTTGGTCAGCGCCACCGGATGCTGGGCCTCGTCGCCCAAATACCCGATTTCATCCTCGGCCGAGCCCATGGTGAAGCTGCCGGCGGGAATCAGGACCATTTCACCAGAAACGCCCGGCTCAGGCGTGGGCGGAGGCACGGGGTTGTCATCACTGCAGCCAGGAAGCACAAAAATTAACAGGCACACGAGTTGGGACAGCCGACGCATGATATTCCTCCGGTTAGTTGAATACAGCCATGCAAAACATAGCTACCCGGTAGGCGTTTTAGCAAACGGTGTTTTTGGGAAAATGGAGGATTTTCAAGTGCCGTCAGGCTTGAGCGCCTCGGCCACAACTCGCACCGAATCGGCGCGGGTCGTATTGCCCACCGCTTCGAGGGCGTCGGCATATCCCGGCAGAACTTCGGACAAATCCGGATGGTCCGCCCCCAACGACTCAGTGAAAATGACGATGACCCGTTCGAATTCGACAACCGCCTGCTCGGGATGCCCCTGCGCACTCATCATCAAGGCAATGTCCCGCACGGTCCAGCCATAGTCCGGATGGCTGAGCCCCAGAACCTTGCCCCTGATGGCCAGGGCCCGTTGGTAAAATTCGCCAGCAGCCGCGTAGTCTCCCCGATCCCGATTGAGATTGCCCAGATTGTTGAGGGTCTGGGCCACGTCCGGATGTTCCATTCCCAACACACGTTCCCTTATGTCCAGAGCCTGTTGATACAAGGGCTCGGCCGGTTCGTATTCACCCGACTCGAAATAAACCAGGGCCAGATTGTTAATGGCCACCGCCAACCGCGGGTGATCCGGGCCCAGGACTTTTTCGTAAATCGCAATGGCCCGTTCATAGAGCGGCTTCGCATCATCGTAGCGATCGAGGTGGTGGTACAGCAACGCCAGATTGTTCAGGCCCTTGGCCACGTCCGCGTGGTCCGAACCGTAGGCGTTTTCCCAGATTTCGAGAGCCTGCTCGTAAAGGCCTTCGGCCGTTTCATAGTGAGCCCGGTTCCAATTCAAAATCGCCAGGCTATTATAACTGCGCGCCACCTCCGGATCCTCCGGACCCAACCGTGCGATGCGGATGTCCCGCGCCCTGAGGTACAACGGCTCAGCCTTGTCGTAGTGCCCCAACCGCCGCTGCACGCTGGCCAAATCATTCAGACTCTGGGCCACCTCCAGGCTGTTTTCCAGCTCAGTGCCGCGCATCAATTCCAGCGCATCGTTCAGCATCTTCTCAGCCTCGTCATACCGCGCCAACTGCATGTACAGATCGCCCAATTCGACCAGACTGGTGGCCAAGTCCCGCCGGTCGGTTGCCGGCTGCGCCAGCCGCAGGGCAAGGGCCGCCTCAAGCTGCGGACCGGCCTCTTCATACAGGCCCAGATTGCGGTAAACGGTGCCAATGGTGTTCATTAGGCGGGCCTGGGTCAGGGGCTGGTCGGCCAGTTCTTCTTCGACGCGGCCCGCGCCGGCGTCCAAAATTTCACGCGCCGTGATGGTATTGCCCCGAGCCTGGCCTGGGTCTGACACTTCGAACAGGTCCACCAGGAAGTCGGAAACCTGCCGCGCCGTTTCGGCCTCGACGCGTGCCTGCTTTTCGGCTTTCACGGCCCGGATCATGCCCGTGGTCGTGCCCAGGATACCGCCCAACACCGCCACCAGCAGCACGCCGCTGGCAACCACACCGGTGCGGTTGCGGCGCACGAATTTATGCATGCGGTAGGTCGTAGAAGGCGGCCCGGCCACCACCGGCCGGTCCGTCAGATGACGGCCAATGTCCAAGGCCAGGGCGTTAGCGGTTTCGTAGCGGCGGTCCCGTTCTTTTTCGAGGGCCTTCATGGTGATCCAGTCCAG
>DAOVTU010000248.1 GCA_030632925.1 Candidatus Krumholzibacteriia bacterium
ATTCGCCGCGCCGCCGGGTCAGTTCCATGACCAGATCCCCGCGCGGGGCCAAATCCCGGGCCACAACCAGTCCGCGGGCATAATATTGCCGCGCCTCGGCCGGATGCCCCTCATCCCGGAACACGTCGCCCAGGAATTCCAGGGCCAGCGCTTCTTCACGCTGCATTTTGTGCTGTCCGGCCAGGGAGTACGCATCGAGCAACGCGGTGCGCGCGCCAAAGAATTCGCCCTGCAGCCGCCGCACATTGCCCAACGCCACCAGGGCGCGGCAGGTCATGTCCGGATGGCTGCCCACCAGATCCAATTCCTTCTCGAGCAGCTCGACCGCCAGGCTGTAGTCGCCCTGCTTGTAACAGACGATGGCCAGATTCTGGTAGTTCTGAGCCATGCGCAGCCGGGCGTCCAGGCGGGTATTGATGCCCAGGCTTTTTTCGAACCACCGGCGCGATTCGTTCAACCGGCCCATCGAAAGACAGGTCCAACCCAGGAAGTTGGCCGCCACGGCGCAGCGCCCGGGCTCGTCCAGAACCGTGAAGGCCGAACAGGCAAACTCCACATGACCCATGGCCTCTTCCAACTCGCCCTGCCAGCGCAGGGCCGCGCCCAGAATGAGGCGCAACTCGGCGTGGTTCACGTCGGACGGATCCTGGCATCTGGCCAGCAGGTCTTCGGCTTCACTCCGGATGGCCTCAAGGTCTTCACCATAGAGGCGCGCGTTGAGGGCGATGACTTGTCCGCCCAGATCGTCCTCTGCGAGATAGCCGCGACGGCGGGCGGTGGCCAACCAGTCGAGGGCTTCGGCGGGCTTCTTCTGCTCGATCAGGCACCAGGCCTGGAGCAGGGCTGGCTCGCGCAGTTCCGTCTTGTCGTCATTTTTGCTGCCGGTGAAAATCCGGTCCAATTCTTCCAGTGCGGTTTCGATGCGGCCCTGCCGGTAACAGAGGCGGGCTTCATGATAGGCCGGTGGCTGCTGCCTTTCACCGGGGGCGCAGGCGGGGCGCAGGGCCGCCGCCGTGGTCTGGGCCTTACGGGGCTCACGGCGCATAGGGCCACCCCCCTTCACCCATCAGGTATTTGAAGGCGGCACTGTTCCAGGTGCGGGGCAGGAATATGAACGTGCCTTGGCCGGGCTGACCGGTCGACACATAGACCGGAACGAACAGGAATTCGACGGTCAGCAGGCTGGAGCCACCAGTGGTGCTGGCAATCAGGTCCGGGTTCTTGATGCCGGAGCTGCCGCCTGCGCCGTCGTCAGCCGAAGGGTCAAGCACACCATCGCCCGGATCGCCTTCGCTCCGGTCGGTGTATTCATAGGGATTGGCGGCATCGGCGGTGAGAGGGCTCAGCGTCGCCAGGAAAATCAGAAGCGCGAAGGCCAGCATAGAGGCCCTCAGGCGTGACAAGACACGGCTTACCATAAATATGGGGCTCCTGGGAGGGGGAGCGAGGTCCCGATGAGCCGGAAGAGGTCCTTCTGATCCGGTGGGAGGGGGCTGTCGAGGCCGGCGCATTCAGGTTCCTGAAATGTCCAGGATGATCACCATTTGGCATGGGCGAATCCCGAGGCGCTTTTCCCATCCGCAGCGAGTTACGAACAGAACCGCAGGTTATCACCTATCTAACAAAACGGTCAAGATAATTTTTGTTATTAACACTATAGGTGACGTGTTGTGATTAATTTAGCCTTTGAAGGCGGCGCGCAATTTGATGAAGTGTGCGATATGTGTAACACGCCGGGTGTCACATTGGCATGGAAATTTGGCTGGGCAAAAATTTCCGGTTGAAGAAAACTTCAAGTCCCGGACCGGGATCGGAGAATGAGCGTGGGGCAAAAATGGCCTATCGCTGCCACGGAGCAACAAGGCACCATACGAAACCAAAATATTATTGAATGTGGGATTCAACCCAAAAAAAATGGGGAGCGGCACCGGCCACTCCCCAATTCGCGCCGCCAGCAAGGCCTATTGCTGGTAGAAATGGAAGGTCATCGCCAAGACATGATTGGTGGCGCCAGCGGCGGTGATGTTGCCAAAGTCGCCCATGTCGATATCCGTGTATTTGTAGCTGATGCCAAAGGCAAGAGCGTCCGAAGCTCGGAATTCGTAGCCAGCACCCAGGGTATAGGTGAACCCACCTTCCTTGAACAGGATGCGGTTCTCGGGCAGGGCGGCGTTGACATAGAAGTCGATTGAGCCGGTACCGATACCGCCGTTGACCCAAAATCCTTCGCCCCGGGGGTAGTAGTAGACCTCGGCCAGGAAATTGAGATTTGTCGTCGAGGCCGGCGCAATGCTCTGGTAAAGGCTGCGTTTCCAGCCGGATATGCCTACAAAACCGACCAAATTGTCATTGCGGGCCCAGCCCAGGCGGAAGGCCCCGGAAAAGGTCGAGACGTCACCGGTGTCAAATTGGTTGCCGTCGGCGCCGGTGAACTGCACCGAATTCCAGCCGTGGCCCTGGTCCAGCCCGAAGACGACGCCATCGCGATCGTGGCCGCCAAGGTCCATGGCCATAGCGTTGAATGGCACCAGTATGAGCAGAGCGGCGAACAGGATATGCGAAAAGTTGGGTCGGGCCATCGGGCTCTCCTTGGACATAATAAGGACAGGGCTGGGAACTTCCGGAAACAGGCTGAATCTAAGCGAATTATCGGCCAACGTCCAGCGTGGGGAGAGGTTGTGAAAAAAATCGCAGTTGGGTACCGATTTTATAGGGCGTCTGGGCTGGTCGCGGGCTATATTTCTCCCACTAAAATGCTGGTAGAATTGAACGAGGATTTGCGTTTTTGCCACCCAGCGGTGGAATGGCGCAACCCCCAAGCTTCTGGATGGTCATCGTGAAAGGCTTCTTCAAGAATCCCGTCATCGCTTTCCTTTCTTCTCTCAAACTCAGCGCATTTTTACTGGTGGTCGTGGCAGTGGCTTCGGCCCGGGCCACTTTCATCGAATCGGCCGTGGGCCGTGACGGTGCCTATGACCTGATCTACGCCGCGACCTGGTTCGAGGTCGTGCTGGGCCTGATCATGGTGAGTTTGACTTTACTGTTCGTCAAGCGCTGGCCATACAAGCCCCAACAGTGGGGCTTCATGCTGCTGCATATTTCGATCATCGTGATCTTGCTCGGCGCAGCCATGACCCGTTACATGGGCTACGAAGGCATCATGCCCATCCGGGAGGGCGCCACGACAGATTACGTCTATTCCGATCGTGCCCACTTGCAGGCAACGCTGGGCAACCAGACGGCTACCTACCCCGTGCGCATGTGGAAGCCGGATGCCAACGACATCTGGCAGAAGATCGTATTGCAGGGTGTGGACTATAAGCTGGGCGTGACCGAGTACTGGCCGAATTTCACCGAGGTGTATCAGGAAGGCCCCGGCGGTCCGGCCGGCTTCAACTACACCGTGGCTGGCCATGACCATGGCGGCGGGCACATGCTGCTGCAGGGCGATAAGGCGACCATCGGCACGGCAGACGCCCGTTATATCAGTGGCGATTTCAGCGGCGGCATGTCGGCCTCGCGCTATGGCGACCTGCGCCTGAACATCGATGGCGAGTCGTGCAGCTTTCCGGTCAACCCGACTTCGGGTGAAGAAATGACCTGCAACGGCTACCGTTTCAAGGTGACCGAGTTCCAGTCGGCCTTCCAGGTCGGCGGCGGCGCGAACCTGGACGGTCCGCTGACCAACCCCATGATCAAGGTGGCCATCACCGCCCCGGACGGCAGCCAGGGTGAACGCACCTTCTTTGCCTTCCATCCGGATTTTTCCATGGGGCACAGTGGGGCCGAAGTGGCCTTCACGGACTTGAACATGCTGTACGCCCTGAACCAGGGGCTCGAATTTGCCCGTGGTGGCGAGACCGGTCTGCGGGGCCGCGCCTCGTTCGACATGGTGAGCATGGACATGGATACCCAGGAAGAAGTTTCCCTTCCTGCCGGTGAGATCTTCAACTTGCGTGAAGGTGTCATCTATCGCGATACCAACGGCGACATCAGTTTTGCGCCCATGAAGATCATGTCTTCGGTGGTGCTGGCGCCGGCCCACAGCGACAACGCCAACAACCGTGCGGCTGCCCGCGTGGTGATCCGCGACATGAACGGCAACCAGGCCGATGCGGTGTGCATGAAGCGGGACCGGCCCAAACGGGTGACCCTCAATGGTGAAACCTTCGAGCTGGCCTTCGGCCCGGTGGTGAAGCAATTGGACTACGCCGTGCGCCTGGATGACTTCGTGCTCAACACCTACCCCGGCAGTGACAATCCGGCCACCTACGAAAGTTACGTGACGCTGATTGACAAGGAAGCCGGGGTGGAGAAGGAAGTGCACATCTTTATGAACCACCCGATGAACTACAAGGGGACGAAACACTTCCAATCGTCCTACGATCAGGATCGCGGGGGCACCATTCTTTCGGTGAACCACGATCCCGGCAAGTGGCCCACCTACTTTGGCTATATGCTGATTTCGCTGGGCTTCATTCTGATCATCGCCAAGGACACCTTGTTCCCGGTGAAGAAGAAGGCCAAAAAGCCGGCGGCTACCGCGGTGGCGGCCATGATTGCGGTCATGGCGTTGTTTGGTGCTGCTGGCAGCGCCCTGGCCCAGGATCATCCTACCGGTGGAAACACGGGGAACACCGAAAGTACAGACCATGCTGAACACAGCGCCAACGACGGGCACAATCATGCGCCCGCGCCGAGCACCGGCTTTGTGGCGTTGAGTGATCCGGCCCGCGAACTGGCTTCGCACCTGATCGTGCAGGATTATCGTGGACGCATGAAGCCCCTGGACACGATGGCCCGTGAGATGGTCATGAAAGTGGCCCGCAAGAGCACGTTCGAAGGCCGGCATCCGGTGGATCAGTATCTGAGCTGGTCGTTGAACCCGACTTTCTGGTGGGACAAGCCGGTGATTTCGCTGGCCCGTTCGCCGGGACTGAAGGACTTGCTGGGCGTGAGCCACGAAACGAAATACGTCTCGGCGGCCAGTCTCTTTGATGAGCGCGGCCAGTACCGCATGGCTGATACGGTGCAGGAGGCCCACCGCACGCCGGACCGGGACCGCTCCAAGGCCCAGCGCAAGCTCATCAGCTTCGACGAGCGCTTCAACATGCTGTACATCTGCTTCCGCAGTCAGACCCTGGCGATCTATCCGATCCCGGGTGACGACAACCACACCTGGAAAGACTTCGAGAAAGTGCGCGCCAGTCTGAATGCCGAGCAGACCACCGTTTACGAGGCTGCTTATACAGCGCTGATGTTCGGTGTCCAGAGCGGCAACAATACCCAGATCGTCGATGGCCTGACCCGCACCGCCGCCCTGCAGCAGCAGTACGGCGCCGCGGTGATCCCGTCGGACATGACCATCAAGGCCGAGCTCTTCTACAACAAGAGCCACATCTGGTCGTGGATGATGATTCCGTTGCTGGTGACTTTCGTCTTGCTGATGGGCGTTTACCTGGTGAATCTGTTCCGCCACGGTGGCAAGCCGCTCAGCTACCGCAATCCGTTCTACAGCTTCG
>DAOVTU010000655.1 GCA_030632925.1 Candidatus Krumholzibacteriia bacterium
CTCACCTTTGATCTGGCGCGCACCGCAGAGTTGGAAGCCCTGGCTGACGAACATCTGGTGCCTCTGTTGAGTGACCAGAGTTGGCAGCGGGTGGGATTGGTGAACAATGCGGCGGTGATTGGCTCATTGCGGGCCCTGCCCGCCTTGTCACCCGCCCAACTGGCTGAAGTGCTGGCCGTAAATACGGTGGCGCCCATCTGGCTGATGGGACTGGCTGCGCGGGTGGTTTCGCCTCAGGCGGACCTGCGTATCGTGAACATTTCTTCGGGAGCAGCGGGTCAGGGCATTGCCGGGTTGGCCGACTACTGCGCCAGCAAAGCGGCCTTGCGGTTGGCGGGCATGGCTCTTGGCGAAGAGTTGACCCAGGGCGCAGTGGCCGGACGGCTGCCGAGCCGGACCCGGATTCTCAGCTACGAACCCGGCGTGGTGGAGACAGGCATGCAGGATGCCGCGCGCGCTGCCAGCCCGGCCGAATTTCCTTCGCACAAGATTTTTCAGGAATTTGCAGACCAGGGAAATTTGCAACCCGCCGCCGCGGTGGTGGGAGAGCTGGTGGCTTTTCTGTCTGCCACCGGAGGCGAGATATTCACCGAACGGCGGTTCGGGGTGGCATGACCAGAGCCAGCCACCCCGGCTGTATCGCTACCGCACGATAGGCAGATTCTTCGCCTGCCATTCACCAATGCCATGCCGCAGGTTCACCACGTTGGTGAAACCGTGATCCAGCAGAACTTTCGAAGCCACGGTGCTGCGGTTGCCCGAACGGCAGTAGACAAAAATCGGCTTGTCCTTGTCGGTGCCCAACTGGCCCAATTCGGCCTGCAATACCTGCACCGGAACCAGCAGCGAGTTTTCCAGATGGCCACTGGCATATTCGCCGGGTGTGCGCACATCCAGCACCAAGGGGTCGATGTTCTTAATCAGTTCGGCACCTTCCATGGCCGAGACTTCCTGATAGCCCGAGGCCGTATACTCGACAGCTTCAATGGTGCCCGAAACCTCGCCGGTGGTGTAGGCAAAGAGGCCCGCGTTGGGCATTTTGAAATAGGCCTTTTCGCCTTCGGCGACGGGGAAGGTCTTTTGAATTTTCAACTCCGGGACGGTGATCGTGACCGCATCGCCGTTGGGGGTTTCGAGGCGCAGGTAGTCTCCACGATAGATCGTGTGGTTGATGCCTTCGCCGGCCGTCGGGTCGACAGTCAGCACGCGCAGCCCGGCCTCAACCCGGCCGGAGACAGTGGGGGCCGTGGCTTCGGCGGTGGCCTGGGATTCGGAGTCTGCACCACCGCAGGCGGCAAAAGAGACTGTCAGGGCCGTAATAACAAGCAGAATGGAGACGCGACTCAACATGGATTTCCTCCCAAACAACTGTGAAATGCGAATTGGAAGTCGCCAGTATGCGCAAAAACGCAACAAGTGGCAAGAAGTAGGGCTGGGACCGCTGGCTCAATAGTCGAAAAATTCGGGATTTTCGCACCCACCCGTTAAGGTTGGGGCTTGAGTGAAAGATATCCGGTGCAACAGGAGCAGCCCAGCCCAACCATGAAGACCCCGACCTCGACCCCCAATCCGTCACCGGCCACGGGCCGCTTCCAATCCGGCAAGGTGGCTGCTATTTCAGTGGCACACCTCAGTCATGACGTGTTTTCCTCATTTTTGGCGCCATTGCTGCCCTTGCTGATTGCCAAGCTTGGTCTGTCCCTTTCTGCGGTGGCGATCCTGGACATCGCCCGCAAAATTCCCCAGTTGTTCAATCCCTTGATCGGCCTGATGGCTGACCGGATGTGCGTCAAGTACCTGGTGATCCTGGCCCCAGCGGTGACGGCTGTCTGCATGAGCTTTCTGGGCGTGGCTCCGTCGTTTCCGGTGCTCTTTATTCTGTTGTTGATCAGCGGCTTCAGTGCCGCCGCCTTCCACGTACCGGGCCCTGTCTTGATCAAGCGCTACGCCGGCGATCAGAGCGGTCGCGGCATGAGCTACTACATGTTCGGCGGCGAGATGGCGCGTACCCTCGGGCCCCTGCTGATCACGGCCGCGGTTTCCTGGTGGGGGCTGGAGGGTTCGTATCGGGTTTTACCCCTTGGGTTGGCTGCTTCGGTGGTGATGTATTTCAGGCTGAGAAACCTGAAACGCATTGAACGTGGTCCGGACTCGGTCTCGGCCGGAAGCAAAAGGGAAGCGTTGCGGGAGATGGCGCCCCTGTTCAGTGGCCTGGCCGGGTACCTGATCTTTCGCATGGGACTCAAGTCTGTCCTGACCTTGTACCTGCCCACCTACCTGACGGACGAAGGCCGCTCCCTTTGGGTGGCCGGCATGGCGCTCTCGTTGCTTCAGTTTTCCGGTGCCGTGGGCACTTTTGGTGCCGGCTATATTGGTGACCGCGTTGGCTACCGGACTTCTTTATTGGTGATTGCCGTGTGCACGCCGGTGGCTGCTCTGGGCTTGGCCTGGGCGCCGGGCCTGCTGACGATTCCCCTCTTGGTCGTTTCAGGCTTGTTGATATTTGCCTCGAGCCCGATCCAGTTGGCGCTGGTCCAGGATATTGGCCTCAGGCGCCCAGCGTTTTTCAACAGCCTTTTCATGACCTTGAATATTGTGGCCAGCGGTTTGGC
>DAOVTU010000564.1 GCA_030632925.1 Candidatus Krumholzibacteriia bacterium
GTTGGCGTTGGCTTTGGGACTGGGTTTGGGCGCCGGTGCTTCGCTGCTGGCGGGCTGCCTGATCGCGAGCCGGGCAGGATGGCTCTGGTTGCTGGTGGCAGTGCTGGTTCTGTGGTGCGGCCACCTGATCTGGTGGTGGCTGTGCGCTGCCAACTGGAGTGATAAAAACCACGAGCGCGGCATGTACCGCGCTCTGGCTCTGTGGGCCCTGGTCGATGTGGCCCTGGCTGTGGTATGGTTGCTGGGCTGAGCCCGACTCAGATCTGAACGCGCCGCCGCCGCGAAATCTCGCCGCTGAAGTTGGCCCCCAGGCTCGCGAACTCCGCCAACACCTGATCCACCAGATCCGATTTTTCCCGCAGCGGCAAAAAGGCCGACTTGAACCCGTTCATCACCAGGGTCAATACTTCGTCTTCGTTCAGGTCGTAGTTCTCGACCGCCAGCCTGTATTCGTTGGTCACCGTGGTGCCGCTGACCAGGCGGTTGTCGGTGTTCAAGGTCACGCGCAGGCCGTCGGCCATGAACTGGCGGATGGGATGGCTCTGGTAATCGGGAATGGCCTTGGTCTGCAGGTTGCTGGCCAGGCACACCTCAACCGGGATGCGGTTGTCGTTGACCCAGGCCATCAGCTCGGGATCCTCGTTCAGGTGGGTGCCGTGACCAATGCGATGGGCACGGCAGTAGTGCAGTGCCTGATGAATCGAAGGCGCGCCAAACGCCTCGCCCGCATGGATGGTGATGTTGATGTTGTTGTTGAGCACCTTGTAAAAGGCCTCGATGTGATCCTTGGCCGGGAAGCCACCCTCGGCGCCGGCGAGGTCAAACCCGACCACGCCGCGGCCCTTCCAGCGCACCGCCAGGTCGGCCAGATCCAGGCTGGACTCGGTGCTGATATGCCGGATGCCGCAAATAATCTGACCGCAGATGATGCCGTACTGGCGCCGGGCCATGTCCAGCCCCTCCTGCACCGCCGCGACGATTTCGTCGTAGTTGAGCCCCTTGTTCAAATGCAGTAATGGAGAATAGCGGACTTCCATGTAACGCACGTTTTCGAGGTGCGCGTCTTCGGCCAGTTCGTAGGCGATGCGCGTGAGCTCATCTTTTTCCTGCATCAACTGCAGCGTGATGTCGAAAACCCGCAGGTAGTCCACCAGGCTTTCGCAATCATCCGGCACCTGGCAGACGGCCCGGACGTCTTCGTCGGTTTGGAAGTCGAAGCCCAGATTATGGCGCGCCGAAAGTTCGCGGACCGTGCTGAGGCGCAACGAGCCATCGAGGTGAACGTGCAGTTCAGCTTTGGGCAGGGCGTGCAGGAATTCAAGGGTGGGGCGATTTGTCCCGACCGGAGCAGCTGATTCGCTCATGGCAGTTTCCTCCGCCGGAAGTGGGCGCAGGGGCCGGGACCGGCTCAAAAATTTTTTCCTAACCATTTGATCCAGACCATTTGATCCAGACTATTTGGTTCGCTATTGGACTCGTTATTCCCAGATAAAGCAAACCTACAGGTTAAAAAACCTGTAGGCAAAAAATTATCGATGCGGGCGAAGACAATTTCTCCAGCGTACAGAAGGCGACTCAAACCCCTGAGACCTTTGAAAAAGCTTCGAATTCTTCACGAGAATCCAGCCAAGACCCTGTGAAAACCCGCATCGAAAAGTGCGAAATGGAGAAGACCGAATCCTCCACGGCGAACCGGGACAATCAAGACTACCTCCACCTCGCTTCTTAGTATACCGAATCGCCGACCCTAAAAGCAAGAGTCATATTCAACATTTTGTCCTGTGAGGCAAGTTTTTGTCATCTGGGCCATTTGGGCCTGCGAAACCGCTTTGGGGCCTATTTCACAAGCGATTGGACAAGTCTCAGCCCAAACTGTATATTCTCAGACACCACCCCAGACGGCTTAATTGGAGTCTACTTGTGAGGAGAACGCAAATGTCTCAGGGAATCCATCCCAGGGTTCGGTATGCTGTTGTGATGATGGTCCTTTGCGGGACCTTCCTGTTTGCCACGTCCGTGCTGTATGTCCCGTCCGCTTTGGCAGGGAGCACTCCAGCGGGCCAATGGGTCGGCGAGATCAAAACCCCCGACGGCGATAAGGTTGATATCACCCTGAGCCTCGGCAAAGAAGGCAGCACCTGGACCGGGACCCTCGAGGATCCGACCATGGGCGAGACAGGCGTCTCAAACCTCAAGGTCACCGAGACCCGGATCAGCTTTACCTTCAAGCCGGCCAGCGCTCCTTTCCCCCTGCATTTCAGTGGCTCCTACGTCGCTGGTGATGACCGGGTCACGGGCACGTTCTCCCTGCACGGCAACAGCCGCTTCGTCCGGTTCAAGCGTGTGCCAGGCTCCGAAGTGATCGCCGGTGTGGCCAACGCCGAGCCCAGGATTCCCGCGCGCATCCGGCACGACTACAAATTTGGCATCACCGGCCGGGTCAACTACTGGATGGCCCTGCACGTGACGCAGGATGATGTCCTGACCATGAACGACCTGACCCGGGGCACGCCCAACTTCGATTTTTCGGTGAAGTGGTTTGTCATGGACGGGTTCAATGTTTTTGTTCGCTATTACCAGGGCGGCTTCAACTATACCGACGACCCGCTCAAGCTGGAACCCTTCACAGGCATGGGCCTCAACGGGGAATCCTTCCTGGAGTTGAACGGCCTCGAAATTGGCGTCATGGGGTACCTGGGCAACATCATGATGCCCAACAGCAAATTCAATCCGTACCTGACCGGAACTCTGGGTCAAACCAGTTGGTCGCTGGCCCAAAATGGGCGTGGCTCTGAGCCCGTCGCCGATGGCCTGTACCCCTTCGAGGGTGACGACATGGCCGTCAGTTTCGGTATTGGTACCGAATACGAAATCACGCAGAAGATGGCCCTGGAGTTCGAGTGGGCATGGCGTTATTTCATGACCGAAGACGATGAGAGATGGCCCAACACCGAAGAGGTGTGGAGCAATACCCCCGCCTGGAGCTTGTCCGCTGGGTTCACCATCGGTTTCTAGCGGACCTTTGTGGTGACCGTTGA
>DAOVTU010000294.1 GCA_030632925.1 Candidatus Krumholzibacteriia bacterium
CGGCCGGATTGGCCATGGCCGAACAGCTGGGTGCAGCCCTCAAGGGCCTCGAGCAGGGCATGGAAAATGTCTACGATGGGCTGTCGATGATCGAAACCGCCGAGGCGGGCCTGGGCGGCACCACCGACCAGTTGCACCGCATGCGCGAGTTGGCCGTGTCCGCAGCCAGCGATACTCTCAGCGCCGGGCAGCGCGACGCCATCCAGGCCGAGTTCTCTTCCCTGTCGGCCGAAATCGATCGTACCTCCGCCAGCACCGAGTTCAACGGTCAGCAGTTGCTGGACGGTTCGGCAGGCGAGGTGGAGATCGCCCTGGGTCAGTCAGTTGATGGCGAGGCCGGCACCATCGCCATGGATCTTTCGCACAACATGGACGCCGAGTCTCTGGGCTTGGCCGATGCCCAACTGAGCGGCGCCGACGGCAGCAATGCCCGGGCGGCCATCGACGAAATCGACAGTGCGTTGGCGGCTGTCAGCGAGCAGCGTGCGGAATTTGGCGGGACCGCAAACCGCCTGATGAGTGCCCATCAGGGCTTGGCTGTGGCCACGGAGAATACCTACGCTTCGCGGTCTCGCATCATGGACACGGACTATGCCAAGGAAACCGCGGAGCTGACCCGCAGACAAATCCTGGCCCAGGCCAGTGACGCTGTCACGGTGCAGGGGAGATTGATGCCTTCATCGGTGATGAATCTCCTCAAGTAGATCATCTTTAAACAGATGAGACCCTGCCTCACAAAAAAAGGCGCCAGGCATATGCCCGGCGCCTTTGCTTTGTCAGTCAACGACCTGAATTTACATCTTGCCGTATTTTTCAGTCCAGATCTTGTCGAACTCGGCCACCGTCGCGCCAAACGCGTCCATGGCGCTGACGATGGGGGCAGGCGTCTCCAGATCCACACCGGCGTTGCGCAGGATGTCCAGCGGCGGTGCACTCGAACCGGCCTTCAACATGTTGTCGATGTAGCGCTGGGCCGCCTTGTCACCGTGCTCGGTGATCTCGTCGGCCAGAGCCAGGCCACTGGTCAAACCCGTCGCATAGGTGAATACGTAGAAGTTGTAGTAGAAGTGGGGGATGAACATCCACTCGCACTCGTCATCGGGGCCAAGCTCGAAGTTCTCGCCGTAGTATTCCTTCACCAGGTCGGCATACAGGGCGTTGAGGAAATCGGCCGTCAAGGGGTTGCCCGCTTCGGCGTGCTCGTGGAAACGCAGTTCAAAATCCGCAAACAACGTCTGGCGGAAAATCGTCTGCCGGATGCTCTCCAGACGCTGGTTCAACAGCATCAGTTTCATGTCCGTATCGTCAGCTTCTGCGAGCAGGTAGTTCGTCAGCAGGGCCTCGTTGCAGGTCGAGGCGATCTCGGCCAGGAACGTGGTGTAGCCCGCATAGATCGCCGGCTGGGCACGGTTGCTGAACACCGAATGCAACGCGTGGCCCATTTCGTGGGCCGTGGTTGAAACGGCGTCCAGACTGTTGTCGTAGTTGTGCAGCACATACGGGTGCACATCCTTGGCCAGCACGCCGGCACTGTAGGCACCACTGCGCTTGGCTTCGTTGGGATAGATGTCGATCCAGCCATTGGCCGGGTCCATGCCCTCTTTGAGCAGGCTCACGTATTCCTTGCCCAGGGGCTTGAGGCCCGTGGCGATCATCTTCTGGGCCTCGTCGTAGCTGTATTCCGGCTCGACGCCCTGGATCATCGGGTTGTAGAGGTTGGGGAAGGTCAACGCGCCATCAATGCCCATGACCTTGCGGCGCAGGTCCACATATTCGTGCATGGTGCGGCCAAGGTTGTCCCGCACCGTCTCGATCAGCATGCGGTAGGCATCGGTCGAGATGTTGTCCGGGCTGAGGCTGGCCTCGAGGCAGGTCTCGTAGCCGCGGGCACTCTTGCTCATGATGTGGGATTTGACCGCACCGTCGAGCATGGTGGCAAAGGTGTTCTCGTAGCCGCGCAGGGTGCCAAAGAAGGCATCGCGGGCCTGGACGCGGGTATTGTAGGCCTCGGACGAACGCAACGCGCTCCAGCCGCTGACGGTCAGGGGCACGGTCTCGCCCTTGGCGTTGACGACTTCGGGGAACTTCATGTCCACACCCAGCAGGGCATCATAGGCTGACTTGGGAGCCGAACGCATGTTGCCGGTCAGGGCCATCAGGCGCTCTTCCGGACCACTCAGGGTGTGGTCCTGCTGCCGCCACAACTCGCTGAAGTAGTAGCTGTAGGGCGCCAGGTCGGGCTCTTCGGCCATGAAGTTCTGGATGATGGCAGGGTCAATTTCCAACAGCTCGGGCTCCATCCAACTTGTGGCTTCACCGAAGGCTGGCAGCATCGACTTGACGCGGCCGTCCATGGTGCGCAGGTCGCTGTCGGCCTGGTTCACGTCGTACTGGGTCTGGGCATACATGTACAGCTTGTAGAAGCGGGTCATGATGGCCTGGGTGGCGTTGTTGGCGTCCAGCAGGTCAGCCGCGGAGTTGCCCAGGCGGCCCCGGAACTCGTTCAGTTTGGGAATGTCTTCGCCCACGGCAGCCATCTCGGCTTCCCAGGCGGCGTCATCGGCGAAGATGTGGGTCGGATCCCATTGGTACTCGGCGGGAATCTGGTCCCGGGTCGTAGTGGGGTCGGGGGCGTAGTCGGACATTGCGGGCACCGCGAGCATCAGGGAGCTGAGCAGCACCAACATCACGACGACTGCGGAGCGACGAGCGTTGGCCATGGATGAACCTCCAGAATAAACAGGTTGGCGTTAACGAGCCCGGTTCCGTGGGGAACCGGGCCGTCGGGGGGGACTTTGGGCTGGCAGCTGCCTCAGCGGTGTGAACCGCAACTAGCGCAGGGGCCGGCCGATCTCATCAAGACCCGGCACCAACGTGCTGCCACCGGCAGCCTTGTTGGGGAACACCAGGTCAATTCTATCAACGGTGAAGGTGCCCGCACCGGTGTCGTGGACACCGTGCATGACAGCTTCGTCGATATAGCCGGTGAAGTAGAGGTTGTCCGGGCCCGTGCCCCAGATACCCACCAGGCTGCTCGGTCCATCGTATAGGATTTCGCGCGAGCCGGTCTCGTCGATGAAGTTGTAGTCCGCTGTCTGGTAGATGACCCGGCCTTCATCGGTCACGACATAGACGTTACCGGTGGCGTCGACCCAGATGTCGCGAATGCCGGCGCCGGGATCGTCGGTCAGTTCCGGAAAGAACTTTTGCCAGACATTCTTGCCGTCGTCGTCGCGAATAAGGGAGAACAGCCAACCTTCGCTGGTACCGAGGAAGTTGCGACTGAGGGTGGCCGGATCACTGGACATGGCCAGCACCCATTCGGCCTCGATCCGCTGTTCGCCACTGATGGGGCGCAGGATCCAGTCGGCGGTGACTTCAGCCTCGGTGTTGGGCGCCAAAATGTTGCCCTTGGTGCCGGCAATGCCGAAACGTTCCCCTTCAAATCGGGGGTCGTAGTAGGCGCCACCGAGGAAATAATGGTTCACCGCAACCAGGGACGACAGGTCCTTGTTGGTGTCCAAAGTATCGGTGGGAGCCGCGTTTTCGTCCAGGATGACCATGACTGAGCCGGCGCCGCCCCAGGAAGAACCTGTCATGCGGCGCACGGTGCCGTTGGCACCCACGGCGTGCAGATCGCCTCCGAACGAGCCAATGCCGAAAAGATCCTGGGTGGTGCCGCTATCCATGCCGCTCCAGCTCGTGCCGGTGTTGCGCCAGATGCGTCCACTGTGACCAACGGCATACATGACCGTCTCGGTCGGCGGGCTCCAGATCGAGGTGATGGCGGCAGACGATCCCATGTTCTGGGAGGTCCACGCAGTGCCGTCAAAGTGGAACATGGTGCCGAGGTTGCCACCCACGTAGACATCATTGGCACTGTTGCCATAGACATCAAAAAGCCACTCGCGTGACTCCTGGGGAGGGATTTCCGGAAAAATCACTTCATCGGCTTTATCACTGCAGGCCGTCAGGCCGAGCAGGCTGCATAGCAGGCCGATGATCAAAAGCATGGGAACACTTCGTCTGACAATCAGCCCGTAAATCAGGCGAGATGTGCCGGTAAAGGCAGAAGCAATTTTCATCATTGCCGCAATATCCTCACGTTCAGCTGGTGGGGAGAATGGAACGGCTACCACCGGATCGTGCCGGAATCCTTACCGGGATTCCGCCGATATTCCCATGCCCATCAGGAGGTAGAGACCGTTTGTCCAACCCATGAATAATATGGTCTGCGGACAGGAAAGTCCACACCCGGAACAGGATAATGGGAAAAGTGGGCTTGCAGAATGGGGCAGGTATGACAAAATTACCGTCAGGCACCGGAACCAAATCCGTTTGGTACGTTACACCGGGTCAGAGCTCGATTCGGACCCCAGCAGGAGCGAAAAGGCCATGAATGACACGTTTTCGGCCCATGTGGACCCCCGTTTGGACCTTTTTGCCGAAATCAATCGGCTGAAAAAGGACCTCAATGGCGTCATCCTGGCCCATTTCTACCAGGAGCCCGACATCCAGGACATTGCAGACTTTGTCGGCGACAGCTTGGCCCTGGCCCAATATGCGGCCCAGACCGAGGCCGAAGTCATTGTCTTTGCGGGCGTGCACTTCATGGCCGAGACCGCCAAAATCCTCAATCCGCACAAACAGGTGCTTTTGCCGGACCTGGAAGCCGGTTGCAGCCTGGCCGATGGCTGCCCGCCCGACGAATTTGCCACCTTCCTGGCCAAATATCCCGGCCACAAGGTCATCAGCTATATCAACTGTTCGGCCGCCACCAAGGCCATGAGCGACGTTATCTGCACCAGCAGCAATGCCGTGAAAATCGTCGAGAGCTTTCCGGCCGACCAGCCCATCGTCTTTGCGCCGGACCGCTTCCTGGGCAACTGGGTCAGCAAAACGCTGGGCCGTGAACTGGTACTCTGGCCGGGCTCCTGCGAAGTCCACGAGATGTTCAGCGAAAAAAGACTGGTGGAGTTGAAACTGGA
>DAOVTU010000476.1 GCA_030632925.1 Candidatus Krumholzibacteriia bacterium
CGGGAGAGGAAATGGCGCAGGTTAAGACCAAAAGACTGGGCCAGATACTGGTCGAGGCGGGGACCATCACGGCTGAGAAGCTGGACATGGCCCTGCGCGAGCAAAGTCAGACCGGCGAAAAGCTGGGCATGACCATGCAGCGCCTCGGTATCTGTTCCGAAAAGGAAATCGCCAAGGTTCTGGCCGGACAGGCCGGTGTCGAGTGCGTCGAACTGCCTCAGATCGAGGTCGACGCCAAGGCGCTGGAACTGGTGGCCCGCGAGTTTGCCGAGCAGCGATCATTGATGCCATTGCACCTGACCGGCAGTACGCTGCAGGTGGCTATGGCCAACCCCCTGGACTTGGTCACGACGGACGAACTTTCGCGGATGACGGGCAAGTACATTGAAGTGGTGCACGCCCCCGAAAGCGAAATCAAGGACGCCCAGACCCGGCACTACGGCATGCACGCCGACGACGCCAGCGAGGCTCCCCACTTGATCAAGATGGCCAAGGAAGCTTTGGCCAGCGGTATGAAACTGGGCGACGAAGACTCGCCCTTCATCCGGCTGACCGACATGCTGCTGCGGCGCGGCGTGGTCGAAGGCGCCACCGATATTCATATCGAGCCCGAAGAAAAAGTGTTGCGCTGCCGCTACCGCATCGACGGCGGCCTGACCCAGGGTGCGATCCTGCCCCGCGAGCTGCTGACCATCGTGATCACCCGGATCAAGATCATGGCCGAGATGGACATTTCCGAAAGCCGTGTGCCCCAGGATGGCCGTATTCTTTTTGACACCGGCCGCCGCAAGATCGACCTGCGTGTCTCGACTTTCCCAACCGTGCATGGCGAAGGCATCGTCTGCCGGATCCTGGACAAGGAAGCCCTCATCGTGGGCCTTGATCGTCTCGGCATGCCCGAGGCCATGGGTGACCGCTTCCGCCGTGATATCACCAAGCCCAACGGCATCATCCTGGTGACCGGGCCCACGGGTTCGGGTAAAACCACCACCTTGTATTCGGCACTCACGTTCCTGAACAAGCCGGACACCAAGATCATCACCCTCGAGGATCCGGTGGAATACGAACTGCCGGTCATCAATCAGGCCCAGATCAACACCTCCCAGGGCTTCACTTTTGCCAAGGGCCTGCGCGCCATTTTGCGCCAGGACCCGGACATCCTGCTGGTGGGCGAAATTCGCGATGTGGAGACGGCCCAGATGGCGATCCGGGCGGCCCTGACGGGGCATCTGGTTTTCAGCACCCTGCATACCAACAGCGCCGCGGGAGCGATTCCACGGCTGTTGGATATGGGCATCGAGCCATTCCTGCTTTCGGCGACCCTGGTCTCGGTCGTGGCGCAGCGTTTGATCCGCACGATCTGTCCGGACTGTGGCGAGGCCATGGCGCCGGATCAGGCCGACCTGGCAACCATGGAACTGCCCGAGGCCGATCTGGCCAGCCTCGAAGGCGCCAATACGCGCGAGGGCAAGGGTTGCTCCATCTGCCGCCAATCGGGTTATCGCGGGCGCATGGCAATATTCGAATACCTGGCCATCGACAGCGAAATCCGCACGATGATTGCCGCGGGCAAAGACGGGGGCGCTATTGCCGCTGAAGCCATCCGGCAGGGGCAACGCACCTTGCGGGATGACGGCTTGACCAAATACCGCGATGGCAAAACGACCCTGAAGGAAGTCATGAAGGTGGTCTCATGAGGGAGTACCGCTACAGTGCGCTGACCGCCGCCGGGCAGACCGTGACCGGTGTGCAGCGTGCCGTTGATCCGGAAGAACTGGCCAACGAATTGTTGCAACAGGGGCTGGTGCTGTTGGGCACCAAGCGCAGTCTGGGCGCCTGGACCCAGGCCTTTTCACCGTCGCGTCGGGCTGCCAAAAAAGAACTGGGCGCCTTCACCCAGCACATGGCCACTTGCCTTGGTGCGGGCATCACCGCGGTGCAGGCCATTGCCGATTTTCAGGAAACGACCGAGGGGCTTTTTTACGAAATCCTGAACGACTTGAAGGGCGATGTGAGCAGCGGCACCCAACTGGACGAGGCGCTGGCCCGCCATCCTGATTTCTTCCCACCGGTGTACCTGGCTCTCGTTGCCGCAGGTCAGAATTCCGGCGGCCTGGACGATGCTTTCGAAGAACTGGTGAACTACCTCGAGTGGAGCGAAGACCTGCGGGCCCAGACGACCCAGGCGCTGATCTATCCGGCCATGTTGTTGGTGGGAATTGTGGGGCTGCTGTTGCTGATGATGCTGTTCGTGATGCCACGGTTTGAATCCATATTCCAGGGTGCGAATTTTGAACTGCCGACTTTGACGGTGCGCATGATGGCCGCCGGCAATTTCATGGGGCGCTGGTGGTGGGCCATTTTTGGCGCGATCGGTGGACTTTCGTTTGCCGCCCAATCCTATTTCAACACCGAGCGCGGGGCCTTGTTTCGCGATGGCATGATGTTGCGCATTCCGGTCATCGGACAGTTCCAGACCAAGTTGGCGCTGTCCCGTTTTGCCAAGACCTTTGCCCTGATATTTGGTTCGGGCGTGGACCTGTTGCGCTTGCTCGACCTGATGAGCGGCGTGGTGGGCAACCGCGTGATCGCGCGGGAAATCGCCATCATCCGGCAGCGGGTGGCCACGGGCGAGTCGCTCACCGAAGCGTTCCAGGGGGCGCCGGTTTTTCCGCCCCTGGTGCAACGACTGGTGGCCGTGGGCGAAAAAACAGGTTCGCTGGACACCTCGCTGATGAAAGTTTCCCAGCACCTGGACAAGGAGATTCCACGGGATCTCAAGAAAGCATTCAGCATTTTCGAGGGCGTCGTGATTGCGGTGCTCGGAGTGATGGTCTGTGTGGCGGCGCTGTCGCTGCTGATGCCCATCATGTCGATCCGGGCGGACATGGGGTAATGGGTATGAACTGTGCAAATAACACAACTCACGTACGCGGCCTTTGCCGATCGGGGTTCACCCTGATTGAGATCGTCATCGCCGTGGGCATCATTGCCATCCTGGCTGGCACCGTGGCGCCCATTGCTTTCCGTGAAATTCAACGGGCGCGTGAAGAGGCGACCTATTCCGAACTGGTGACCTTGCGCGACGGGATGTTGGAATTTTACGAAGACACTGGACGATTTCCCAGCGAAGCCGAGGGCCTGATGGCCTTGGTCAATGACCCGGGGACCACCGGTTGGTCCGGGCCCTATGTGGGCAGTGGCGAGGGCGACCCGACGGCCGAAGTGACCACCGATGCCTGGGGCACGGTGTACCAGTACGACCTGAGCCCGACGACCGACCCGGCTGACGCGGCGCAGGCCCTGGTGGCCAGTGCGGGCAGTGATCGGGCCCTGACCATGGGCAGCATCGGCAATACGTGGACTTTGGCCGGCACTGGCGACGACCTGCACGCCCTGGTCGTAGCGGGGCCCTTGGAGAGGCGAAAAATTCGCGCGGCCCAACAGGAAATGGAAGTCATCGGCGCAGCCGGTCGACGTTTTTTTGGCGACCAGGCGGCCTTCCCTGCCAGCACCGCGGACCTGTCGGACACCTACATGGATCCGGGCCTCAGTGGGGGCGCCTACATCGACCCCTGGAATACGGTCTACCAG
>DAOVTU010000174.1 GCA_030632925.1 Candidatus Krumholzibacteriia bacterium
ATTTTGTCCCTTTTCCTTCCCGGTGCAAGACCTTAGGATGCATTATCCCTACACGGAGGTGTCATGTTCGACTCACAAATCAGTTTTAGGAACGTCATTCGGGGGCTGGTGCTGCTGTTGCTGGTCCTGGTGGTGGGCACCGGTTGGTTTGTCCTGGTGGACGACTACACCGTTGTCGACGCCCTCTACATGACCGTGATCACCGTCAGCACGGTCGGATTCCGCGAAGTGGGCGTTTTGGACGGTTCGGACCGGATCTTTCTGGTCTTTTTGATAATTACTGGTCTGACAGTGCTGACCTACACTTTGGGCTCTCTGGGCCGGGTCATTGTCGAGGGCTCCATCGAACGGTACGTCGGGAGGCGCAGGATGCAGCAGGAAATTGAGAAGATGGCAGGCCATTACATCATTTGTGGTCACGGGCGCATGGGGGAAATCCTGTGTGAAGAACTGAACCAGGAAAAAGTGCCCTTTGTGGTCATTGAAGGCGATCCGGAAAAAGTAGAGGCGCTGGTGGAGCGGGGCTACCAGGTGGTCGAGGGTGATGCCACCGAGGATGAAGTGCTCGGGCGGGCGGGCGTGACGAGGGCCAAGAGCCTGGTGGCGCTGGTTTCCAACAATGTGAACAACCTTTATATCACGCTGTCAGCCCGCGAAATGTGCCGGGGAGTGAACGACAACCTGTATGTGCTGGCGCGGGCCACTGACGAGAGCGCCAGCGAAAAAATCAAACGCGCGGGGGCCAATCGTGTCATTTCGCCCTATGTGATCGGCGGCATGCGCATCGTCCAGGCCCTGCTGCGGCCTGCGGTGTACGACTTCGTGGACATCGCCACCCAGGGCGGAGGCATGGACCTGATGTTCGAGGAAGTGACCCTCAGGGTGGGCTCGAACCTTGACGGTGTGGCCCTGATGGACTCGGGCATCCGGCAGAACTACGACATCATCGTCATTGCGATCAAGAAGCCGTCGGGGCGGATGGTCTTTAATCCGGGGCCCAAAGAGGTGCTGGAGCAGAACGACGTGTTGATCACGTTGGGGGACCGGGATCAGCTGGATCGGTTGTGCAGCGCCCTGGCCTGATTATTATGATTTTGCCAAGTGACGGGTGCGGTTGGGTGTTTCTTGACTATTTTGATCAAGTATTAAAGGCCTCCACTCAGGGGGCCGGACGACCGCATTTCCGGAGGCAAGGATCATGGGCGAAAATATCCACGGCAGCGCAACCGAACTGGTGGGCGGAACGCCCCTGGTGCGCATCAACCGTCTGTATAACGGCAACAACGAAATCCTGGCCAAGCTCGAGGGGCAGAACCCCTTGAGTAGCGTGAAGGACCGCATCGGGCTGGCCATGATCGAGGCCGCTGAGCGCGATGGCCAGTTGGAAGCCGGCGGCGAGATCATCGAACCCACCAGTGGCAATACCGGCATTGCCTTGGCCTTCGTGGGGGCGGCCCGCGGATATAAAGTGACCCTGACCATGCCGGACAGCATGTCGCTGGAGCGCCGGGCGGTGCTGCGGGCCCTGGGTGCCGAACTGGTGCTGACCGAGGCGGCCGGCGGCATGAAGGGCGCCATCGCCAGGGCCGAAGAGATTTTGGCTGAGCGTCCTGGGGCGTTCATGCCCAACCAGTTTTCGAATCCGGCCAATCCGGAGGTGCACTACCGGACCACGGCGGAAGAAATCTGGGCCGATACCGATGGTCGCGTTGATGCGTTGGTCGTGGGTGTCGGCACTGGCGGCACCCTGACTGGAACCACGCGCCGCCTGCGGGAATTGAATCGCAATCTGCAGACTTTTGCCGTCGAACCCACGGCTTCGCCGGTGATTGCCGGAGGAGCGCCGGGACCGCACAAGATCCAGGGCATCGGGGCCGGGTTCATTCCCGACAACCTCGATGTCAACCTGATCACCGAGGCGATCAGCGTGGAGAACGACGAGGCCATGGAGATGGCGCGGGCGGCGGCCCAACAGGAGGGCCTGTTCATGGGCATCAGTTCGGGCGCGGCGTTGGTCGCGGCCATTCGTATTGCCGAGCGCCCGGCGGTGAGCGGGCAACGCATCGTGGTGATCCTGCCGTCCTTTGGCGAGCGGTATCTGACATCGGACCTTTACCAGCAGTTCATGATCTGAGGCACAACGTGACCAATGAAGACCGCAGCCGAAAATTGCGCGAACTGACCCGTGAGGTGGTGGGCACGTACCACGACATCGGGGGCATCAATCGCATTGGCGAAAAAAACCTGCCCAGCCAGGCGGCCGTCGTGGCCATCCTGGAAGAATTGCTGGCCGTGGTTTTTCCCGGCTATCACGGCGATCCCCTGCCGATGAATGCGGACCTGGAAGTGCTGGTCGGGGCACGTCTCGATGCCATCGGGCGTAGCCTTTCGGCGGTCATCGAACGCACGCTGAGGTTTTGCCACCAGCTGGATTGCGAATGCGAGAAGCTGTGGCAGATGGTGGACGAGGTTGACGAGGAGGCGCGGTTCAAGGCCGCAGCCGAACACGTGACGATGCTCTACCTGGGCCAGTTGCCGGAAATTCGCCGCCTGCTGGCCCTGGATGTGCAGGCAGCTTTCGAGGGCGACCCCGCGGCGACCAATACCGAAGAAGTGATCCTCTGTTATCCGGGCGTGACGGCCATTTCGGTGCACCGTTTGGCGCACCCGTTGCAGAAGTTGGGCGTGCCCCTGGTGCCGCGCATGATGAGCGAATGGGCGCACCACCGGTCCGGGGCGGATATTCATCCCGGGGCCGATATCGGCGAGCGGTTTTTTATTGATCACGGCACCGGGGTGGTCATCGGCGAGACCACCACCATCGGCGATGAGGTGAAGGTTTATCAGGGCGTGACCCTGGGGGCGCTCAGTTTCCCGCGCAACCCTGACGGCACCCTGATCAAGGGTGGCAAACGCCATCCTACCATTGGCAATCGGGTCACGATTTACGCCAATGCAACGATTTTGGGGGGCGAAACGCTGGTTGGCGAAGAGGCTGTGGTTGGCGGTGGGGTGTGGATCACCGAGTCGGTGCCGGCCGGGGAAAAAATCCTGGCTTGAAACAGGGCTGATTTTCCGGCCCGAACGTGCTAGATTGGTGGTATGAAAAAGCCTATCGGAATAGTTCTGCCCATGGTGTTGGTGCTGGTTTTGGCTGTTGGCGTGTTCGCCGAGCAGGACCGCACCAGTCTGCCGCACGCGCCCATGACCCGCCTTGATTTTGTCACCGCCAAGTCGCTGACGGCCGCACAATTCGGCCAGAAGAACGGCGAGTTGGGTGATGCTGCAACTTCCAGCGACCGCTACGACATGCTGCGCCATGCCCTGGATCTGCGGGTGGACCCTTCGAACCGTTCGCTCGTTGGTGCGGTGCAGATGGTTTTTGTCAGCGAGTATGCCGGACTCACGGATTTTGTATTTGATTGCGGGGCCAACCTGACGGTCGCTTCGGTGACCCATGCCAGTGGGGCGCTGGTTTATTCCCATCTGGCGGACTCGGTGGTCGTGACACTGCCTGCGGCCTTGAATATTGGCGCGGTCGATTCGCTGGTCGTGCAGTACAGCAGCACCTTGACTTCGCCGGTCCAGAACCGCGGCCTGATGTTCAAGACCCACTTCGCTGATCCGCTGGACAATACAAGCGCGCTGGTGCCGATGATTGCGAGCATGAGCCAACCGGCCTACGCCCAGGTCTGGTGGCCGTGCAAGGACCGTCCGGACGACAAGTTTCTGATGCGCATGAACCTGACGGTGCCCGATACCCTGGTGGGCATTTCCAATGGCAAGATGTTGGGCGTGGTGGCGGCCGATCCGGGCTGGCGTACATACAGTTGGCAGGAAGACTACCCCATCGCCACTTATCTGGTTTCCGTGGCGATCACTGACTACCGCGAACTGGCTTCCGACTGCGTGACGACTTTGGGTTCGGATGTGCCGCTGCGCAATTGGGTTTTTCCGGCCAGCGAGGCTGACGGCATCGCAGATTTTGCGCCGCTGTGCAGCATGGTGGAGTTCTGCGAATCGCGCTTCGGGCGGTATCCCTTTCAGGGTGAAAAATATGGGCACGCCCAGTTCCTGTGGCCCGGGGCCATGGAGCACCAGACGGTCACCAGCATTGGCGACGCCAGCGTGACTGGCGACGGCTCCCATGAGTGGCTGATCGTGCATGAGCTGGGCCACCAGTGGTTCGGGGACAGCTTGACGCCCGCCGATTGGGAAGACATCTGGCTGAACGAGGGTTTTGCGACCTATACCGAGGCCCTGTGGTTTGAACATTCGGTGGACCGGGCCGCCTACGACACCTACATGACCAACGCGCGCAACGAGAGCGAATGGTTGTCCCAGGGGCCGGTGCACGATCCGGTGCCGATTTTTCCCGGCCGGGTGATCTACGACAAGGGCGCCTGGATTTTGCACATGTTGCGCGGGCGCATCGGCGACGCTGCGTTTTTTGGTCTGGTCGAAGAATGGAGCCAGGGGGCGGGGCGCGAACTGGGCTATGTGGCGACCCAGGAGTTCATCGATCTGGCCGGTGTGTGGGGTGGCGAAGACCTCAACGACTTCCTGTGGACCTACTTGACGAGCACCGCTTTGCCAGTGATCAGTTTTGACTACGACGTGAGTGACGGCACTGGAGGTACGGATGGTACGGATGGTACGGGTGATGCGGCGACCCACCTGCGGGTGAGCCTGAGCCAGCGCCAGACGCCGTTGTTCGACAACGTCTATCCCGTCGTGGTGACCACTACGGCGGGGACCACCACCCTGATGGTGCCCCTGAGCACGGTGTCGACCGTGGCGGAGTTTGATCTGGGGGCGGAAATCCTGCAGGTCGTGCTGGATCCCGACCAGGCAGTGCTGTGGAATGGTGCCGGCAATGCGACTCAGGCCGAAGGGTTGACCCTGGCCTTCCCCAACCCTTCCCTGGGCAACTACATCGTATTTCGGTATTGGCTGGAACGGGATGCGCAGTTGCACCTGAAAGTGTACGACGTGATGGGGCGCGAAGTGGCGGCCAGGGATCTGGGCCGCGAAGACCGTGGACTGCACGAGTGGGGCTGGGATGTGACGGGCAATGAAGGGCAGCGGATTTCCAGTGGCGTGTACTGGGCTGCGTTGTTTGTCAACGGCGAGCGATCGGTCGCCAAATTCTCGGTTGTCCGTTGATCGCCCGCCGCCAATTGTGATCTATTGGCCTTCGCTCCAGGTGGTCAGGAACATGGTGCCTTCCAATTCATAGGGAAACACCGTCGCGTTTTCCCACTCCTTGCCGCCTTCGATATCCGAGATGACCCGGCATTCGGGCAACCCCAGTTCGAATGAATCCATATTGGGCAACAGATGAGTCAGCAAAGAGCCGCCCAGCATGTTGGCCAGCTCGCTCAGCACATCCATCATTTCGAATTCGTCGTTTTCCATGGTGAAATCCCGCATCATCATCGAACCCGCCAGATGCAGGGCCATGCTCTGGGGCATGACCAGTCCGACCATGGCCGGATAGGGTTTGTAGATGGGCAGACGGGTGTAGAAAACCGGTTCGTTCGGTGTGTACTCGACCGTGTTGCTGATGGGCATCGCTTCCATGAAGGCCATGTTCTCGATGACTTCGCTGATGGCCTTCTGCATGGCTTCGGCCACTTCTTCGACGTTGATCGTTGTCATCAGGATTCCTTTCCGGCGGCGAGCTGGTCAAGGCCTTCGCCGATGGTCATGGGGTTGACGGGTTTGCGCAGCACCACGCCGGCGCCCATTTCCAACAGTTCGTCCTGTCGGGCCTGGTTGCCGCTGCTGGTGATCACCATGATGGGCATGCCGTTGAGCTTCGGACTGGCCGAGATGCGTCGGATCAGCTCACGGCCATCGAGAACAGGCATGTTCAGATCAGTGACCAGCATGTCGGCCGGCTCTGCTTTGAGCTTTTCCAGGGCCTCTTTGCCGTTTTCGGCCTCCAGGAACTCCACGTCTTCCTCGATGGAGATCTCCAGGCACTGTTTGATGAACATGCGGGCGGTGCCCGAGTCATCTGCGATCATGATCTTCATGCTTCCGTCTCCTGATCGTTTCCGAATAGGGCTTCGGCGGTGGCCTTGTAATCTATCTGAACATCCAGCGCCAGGCCTTCAAGACCGTGGGCGTCGAGGTTGACGAACTCGAGGTAGGCCGAGTCCAAATCGTATTGCATGTCGTCCACACCGGTGCCGACGCCGAACATCATGGCCAGCATGTCGGCCATGTGGACGACATAGGCGACTGGGCGAAATTCATAGGGTGCCAGGGCCGGGGTGTGGTGGAATTCGATGCCGGCGGCCAGGGCGTCGGGCAACCGCCAGCGTTGGGCCAGGGCCTCGCCGATGTTGCAGTGGTTGGTGCCGATGGCTTCAGTTTCGAGGTCGAGCTGGTTGCTGTCGTTGAATTCGGAATTTGCATTAACAACATCCAGATACCCCCACTTGTCAATTGGGCTTTGTTCAGCCTCGTTGTATTGATCCATGGCTCCGAAGATATGGCAGGTTTCATGTCGGGTAACGTAACCCTCTCGTTG
>DAOVTU010000090.1 GCA_030632925.1 Candidatus Krumholzibacteriia bacterium
GCCGGCGGCAGTGGGCTGAGAACGTCTTGATCCCACCCGGTGGCGATCAACTGGCGGCCCAACTGATCAACCGGGGAGCGGGCAATTTTGCTTCTCCCGGGGGGTATTGGGCCGTTTTACAGCCCGACAGCCTGAGCCGATATATGCAGGCCGCCGGTATTGGCGCACCGGCTGAACCCGGTGATCCGGCAGCCTTGCTCGGACATGTTGACGACATGGGCAATCCGGTAATGGGTCCGGTGACAATAAGTGTGTGGGGCCTGGACTCTGTATAGATAGGGAGTGGAATTTGAAATGACGCGCCTGGCGTTGACCATGATCGTTCGCGATGAAGCGGCCCAGTTGCCTGCTTTTTTGGCGCACCACCAGGGTTTGGCCGATGAAATTGTGGTGGTCGATACCGGTTCCGAGGACCAAACGCGTGAAATCGCGGCAACTGCAGGTGCTCTCGTAGTGGATTTCCCTTGGCAGGACGATTTTGCGGCCGCCCGCAACGCCGGCCTTGAAGCGGCAACGGCAGAGTGGATCGTCTTCCTTGATGCCGATGAACGTCTCAGTCAAAGCGACTTCAGCGCCCTGCAAAGGTCTCTTCCCGATCGTCCGGACCGCGTCTTCCTGCAGGAGACCTGGAACTACTGTCTCGACATGGCCCACTTGGAGTGGCAACCGATATCGGGTCGGTATCCACAGGAAGAAAAAGGGCAGACAGGCATGTTCGTGGCGCGCAGGGTGGGGGTGTTTCCCCGGTTGAAGTATTTGGTCTTCAGCGGTCGTGTCCACGAATCAGTCTTGCCGGCAGCAGAAGCCTTGGGTTTGCCCCTGGCGAAGCTGGATATTCCCGTCCATCACTACGGCTATGCCCAGACCATCGAAATCAATGTGGCGCGGCACGAGCGGTATCGTCGGATGGTTCAACTGAAATTCGACGACAATCCCGCTGACCCGGCGGCTCAGTTGGAGTGGGCGACGGTTTTGTTGGAATCCGGGGAACCGCAGCAGGCAATGGTTCACCTGATGGAGCTGGCAAATGGACCGCGGGGTTTGCGGCCCGTTGTGCGCGGTTTGGCCCTGCAGGGGCGTTTGCGCCGGGAAATGGGAGAGATCCCGGCTGCCCTATCCCTTCTGAGCGAGGCCGTGGGCCAGGATCCGGATTTCCTTTTGGGATGGATGGAGCTGGTGCGGACTGAGGCCTTGGCTGAAAATTGGGACGCTGCCAGCAATGCTTTGGCCAAGGCCGAGGCGAGGTTTGGCCACCAAAACCCGCAATTGCTGCGTGAAGCCCTGAGGATCAAGATCAAGACCGGTCAACTTCCGGCGGCCCTGATCGCGGCCGAAGAACTGACCCGGCTGTCGCCTCACTGGCGAGAGATCCGTGATCTGCGAGACCGGCTAAGGGGCATGACTGGGCAGGCTTGAAGTCACTTGGCGGATTCTGAGCACGGATGTGGCCAGAATCTGATCGTCACCCGGCTGGCAATTCTGGTACAATCCAGACTGTGCGAACAAAATAGTGTGGCGGTTGAATGGCGCGCCGTGGGCTGGAATGGGCAGGAAACACGCTTGTGGGGCATGTACGGTCTATCCGGCTGGGGGCTCTACAGTTTTTCTTTAAGCAATGCATAGAGCGGCACTCACATTGCATGGCTTAATTTACAGAAAACACAAAGCGGGACAGCCGCCCTGCGGGGCGCACGCCTGAAATTGAGGCAGGTTACGATGAGTATGGACAAAATCAATGGGTCTGCGGTATTGCGACAGGGTGGCCTGGACAGTGCCAAGCACAATGAGCGCATCGACGACCAGAAAAAGGCCGACCAGGCCCAAAGTGGGGTGCCAAGTGCGACTCCCGGTCTCACCGGCGACACCGCGGTCATTTCCGACACCGCCCACCGCCTGATGGAAATGCGCCAGGCAATGGAAGTTGGCTATGCCGCCCTGGCTGCGCTGCCCGAAATTCGGCAGGACAAGGTGGACCAGGCCCGCGAACGATTGGCCCAGGGCCACAGCGATCCCTCGAAAGTTCGCGACAAGGTCTCTTCGGGAGTCGACAAGGTGATCAAGGGCATGGAGGCGCTCTAATCCAGAGGGTCAACAAGAGAGCCAGAATCGCTGTATCAGCTTAAAAAAAAGCGGGTTTCCATCCAGGAGGCCCGTTTTTGTCATTGCATTAACTGGTAAATATCTTTACAGTAGTCATCGCGACGGAACGCAACACCTGCTTTTTCGGGATGGCATCTATTAATGATGGATAAGAAGCTTTTTCGCCTGTCGGGGCCTTTGCCTCAAGGCTCGGTGCTGGTCGGCCCCTGGGATGAGGCCACCCGCCATTCGGCTGAAGAGCGGCAGGGCTACGTTTTTGACGATCCCGGACTCGCCATGTCCGCTCTTAAGACCGACGGTTCGTCGGCGTCTCCTCTTTCAGAAGTCTCTCAGGGCCGGCTGATCTTTATTCATCAGGACGCTTTTGCCGGGCCCGAAGGCAGCGACGCCCTGCTCCAGTGGCTGGAAGATCTGGCCGAATTGCGCCGCCCGTATCTTTCCATTCTTCTGCACGGAAATCTTGAAGGTGGGCTATTGGTCCGCTTCTTCAGGGTTGGTCTTTTTGACGCCCTGGCCATGCCCTTGACCCAACCCACTTGGGTCAACATGCTCATCCGGGCCGAGAAGCGTCTGGACTTCCGCCACCAAAGTCATCTCATCCTCGAATCCACAGGCCAGACCCGCCAGATGTTGCGGGACCGGCGTTCCCAGTTGGGCGACGATTACCGCGGCTCCACTGGTGACCTGACGGGGGCCCAGGAAAGGCTGGCGGCGGCCAACCTTCACCTCACCGCGGCCATGGCCGAGCTCAGCCTCTTGTATCGCTTTGGACGCGAGTTGAGCACTGCTGGCAACTGGGATGAAGTGCTGCGGGACATCCTTCAGAACCTGACTGATTTTGTGGGTGCCGGCGGCGCGGCCCTGATCCTGCGCTCGGCTCCCGGTGGCGGCTACAGCCCGCGCCAAACCTGGCAGTGGGAAGAGTCCGCCTGGGACAAGGTGCTGGTCAACCTGAACGACCAGGTCGACGCTGCGGTGGCCGAAAGCATCATGGCGCCCGGTGTGTTTCGGGTGAATTCGAACCTGGTGCCGCACGGGGAACAAGGGCGCAGGATTATTGCGCTGCCTTTGGAACATCAGGACATGCGCCTTGGGTATTTGCTTTTGCTCTTTGTCAGCCCTGAAGAACGCGAATTGGTTTCGGCCCGCTACCTGCCGTTCCTGCAAACGGTGCAGGTCGTGCTCTCCGAAGAAGTGGCCAGTGCCCAGATGCTCGATCGCATCCGGGACATCGGGGCTTTCAATGCGCGCGTACTCGAAACGGTGCGCAGTTCCATCTGGGTACTGGACGAAGATGGGCGCACGGTCTATTGCAACCGCTCGGGGCAGGAATTGCTGACTGGGCATCCGGCCCCGCTGATGGCTCCGGAAGATTTTCTGTTCAAGATCGGGCGCGGCAGCGTGGAAGAGAGCCTGCCTGAGAGCGCTACCGATACACCCGAACTGATTCTCGATGCGCGGCTGAAACTGGATGCCATACAGGGCCTGTTGCTGCCTACCTTGCGCGCCAAACCGGATGCGACTTTTCGCGGTGAAGGCCAGGTGTTGCGTGCAGACGGCGTGGGCATTCCCGTGCTGGTGCAGACCTCGCTGATGCCCGGTCATGTGCGCGATGAAACCTGGCTGGTGGTGGTGGTCGAAGACCTGCGTGATTCACGCCAGTTGGAAGCGGAGCGCCTGAAGTCCGACCGGCTTGAAGGCCTGGTGGAAATGTCGGCCACCTTGGCCCACGAGATCCGTAACCCCCTGATGGGGCTCAGCGCCCAGGCCGAATTGTTGGCCGATCAACTGGGGCCGGATGATCCGAAATCGCGCTATATAGAAGTGATCACCGGTGAGGTCGAGCGCATCAACGAGACCATCACCCGCATGCTGAATTACGTGCGCCCCTACCAGCCGCGACTCAATGAGACGGCCTTTTTTCCACTGGGTCGCGACGCCTTGGATCTGGTGGCTCCGAGGGCGGCGGACAAGGGCGTGGCCCTGGAGTTTGCCGAACTTATGGCTGACCAAACGGTGGCTGACCTGATCCTCACCGTGGACGGCAACCAAATCAAACAGGTGCTGCTCAACCTTCTGCTCAATGCGATTGATGCCGCACCCGAGGCGGGCCGCGTCACACTCTCTGTCTTTGCCCGTGAAAATCTGGGCCTGCAGGATTCGCGCACCGGCCTGAGCCAGGCGACATCCGGCCTGGTCATTGAAGTGTCCGACAACGGGCCTGGCTTCAAGGCCGGCGAAGACCACAAACTGTTCCGTCCGTTCTACACGACCAAAAGCTCGGGCACGGGCCTGGGCTTGTCCATATGTCACAAGATCGTGGCTGCCCATGGGGGAGACATCATGGCCGACCGCGTTGCTGATCAAACCGTGTTCCGGGTTCTGTTGCCCAATGGCAGCGAGACGGAGCTGGAGCCCATGAAACTGAAGGAGAACTTCTGATGAATGCCAGGATCCTGATTGTCGATGACGAAGCCACGATCCGGGAATCCCTGCGGGAGTCCCTGGTGGCCGAAGGTTATGACGCCGAGATCGCCGAGTCCGGCGAGGAGGCCTTGGCCAAGACCCACGGCACGGTCTACGACCTGGTGGTCACCGACCTGCGCCTGCCTGGAGTCAGTGGGCTGGATATTCTGCGGGCCCTGCGCAACCAGAACAATGAGACGCCGGTGATCATGATGACCGCCTATGGCGATGTCGACACCGCCGTCAGCGCCATGCGCAGCGGAGCCTACGATTTTATTCCGAAGCCCTTCAAATTGAGCGCCATGAAGAAGCAGATCAAGGCGGCGTTGCGGGCGACCGGGGAAGTCAGCACACCGGAGACCGAAGTGACGGCCCAGGAGAGCGCACCGGTCAAGACGGCAGCCAAGCTGGCGGCCAAAACGATGACAAAAACGACGAACAAGACGACGTCCAAATCTTCCGCCCAACTCGCGCCGGACCTCGACGGACATTACATGCGCATGATCAAGGGTTGTCCTGGTCTGGCAAAAGTGGCTTCCATTCTGGAAAAAATCGGCGGCAGCCGCAGCGGCAACGACACCTCGATCCTGATCCAGGGTGAATCCGGTTCGGGTAAGGAGATCGTGGCGCGGGCCATTCATGAAGTGAGCCAGGGCAGCAGCGACCGGTTCATGGAAATCAACTGCGCCGCCCTGCCCGAAAACCTGCTGGAAAGCGAGCTCTTTGGGCACGTCAAGGGTGCCTTCACCGACGCTAAAACCAGCAAAGAAGGGCTTTTCGAACTGGCCGGCGGCGGCAGCATCTTCCTTGATGAAATTGGCGAGATGGGTGTCCTGTTGCAGAGCCGTCTGCTACGGGTGCTGGAAAACCACCGCTTCCGTCGGGTCGGGGGCAAGGACGACTACGAGATCAAGGCGCGCATTGTGGCGGCTACCAACCGGCGTTTGAGTGAGGCCATCGAGGCGGGCACCTTCCGCAATGACCTCTACTATCGGCTGCAGGTGATCGAGATCGACGTGCCGCCCCTGCGCGAACGTCCGCAGGATCTGGAAATCCTGATCAACGCCTTTGTACGCGAATTCAACATCCAGTTGGAGCTCAAAACCGAGCCTATTGATGCCGGATTGCTGGAAATGCTGCAGAAATACCCATGGCCGGGCAATGTTCGCGAATTGCGCAATGTCCTGAAACGCATCATGATCCTGGATGAGCCGGGTCGATTGACCGAGGCCCATTTCCCTAATCATGTGCTGGCGGGCCACAATCCGCGGGCCTCTTCGCGGCAGCAGGCCTTTGGCGCGGCCACCGGCCTGATGCCCCTGTCGGAAGTCGAACGTTTGCAGATCCTGTACACGCTGGAGATGACCGAGAACAACAAGAGCAAGGCGGCCCGGGTGCTGGGCATCAGTCGTCAGACTTTGCGTGAGAAACTGCGGCTGTACGAAGAGGCTTTGGAAACCGAGCTCAAATCGGATGCTGCCGAGAGCTGATCCGGCAAAATTTGACCACTTGAAAGGGGGCGGCCAACAGGCTGCCCCCTGAATATTCTGCCGAGTCCGAAGCTGACCAATGCCTGACTACAATCTGGCCACCGGTTCGGCTTCAAATCCCCTGCTACTCCCCTTACAAGGCCCCTGAACTGTCGTTGCCCACCCCGTCGGGCTGGATTCGCGTCCTGCTGTAACTTCTTTAATTAAACGATTTTAAATCAGGACAGGTCGATCCTGCCGCCGGGCGTGAAGTTTTTTCCGCTGCCCTGTTTGGTCAAGCGCGTGGGGGGCATGGTGTTTGCGCTTATCCGGCAAAACGACGAGAACTGCCATGTCAGGAAAGAACGGACCATGTCAAAAAACGGAAGCAAAACGAAATTCGTGCTGACCCTGATTTTGGGATTGGCGGGCCTGCTGGGCGCCAGCTCGCTGCAGGGCAGCCCCAATGGCCTGACGGCAGCCGAATCCGACGGATACCTGCAGTGGTTGCACTCTCTGGAGACTGCAGTCAATGCCAGGGAAAATGCCGAGTTGCCCGAAGCCGGCCTGATGTACCCCTTCGATGCACCGGCTTGGGACCTGGACGACCCGCGTCCTTACCGGCATCTGAGCATCAGCAAGGCCGTCACCGAACTGGAAGCCCAGTGGAACAACAGGGGCAACGGCAATCTGAATTCGACCCTGATCGCTTTGGCCAACGCGCGCAACTACGTCAACCTTTCCGAATATGACAGCGCCCTGGTCTGGTACGGCATGGCTGCGCAGTTGGACTCCAGCGGCAGTTTCCGTCACGAAATCGCCCGCGAGGGCCTGGCCTGCGCTGCCTCGGCCAACGACTCCCTGGCCATCGCCCAACTGATGACCAATACCCTCGGTGCCAGTGATTTGGTGGGGCGCGAGGACGAACTGATTCTGGCCTACCGCTGGTTGCTCACCGAGCGCGACACGGATTCCCTGGCCCATCTTGTCCAGAAAATCGAAGCTCATCCGGAAGTTCTCCACTCACGCCTGCGGTTCTGGCACACCTACGCCTTGAGCTGGCTGGGACGACAGGACGAAGCGTTGGTCCAGATGCGCGCACTGATCAGTACCGGAGGCCTGAGCCACGATCTAACCGAAAACCAAAGGGCATGGGTGCTGGTGGCCATCGCCGACACTTATTTTCTGATGGGCGAAACGCCGACGGCCCAGGACCTGTACCGCACCCTCAGTGGCAGCCGCGTGCTGGAATTGAAACTGTGGGGCAAGTACCAACTGGCCGGTCTGGCATTCATCGACAACAACTACCTGAGAGCCGGCAACGGCTTCGAGGAAGTTTGCGACGGCACCCGCTTTGGCACCTGGCAGGACCATGCCTGCGCCATGGTGGAGATCGCCCGCGAACTGGAACGCATCAAAGCGGAAGGCGAGCCCTATGGCGTCGCAAACTACTATGAACGCTGAGCTTCGGGCAACAGTTGCCGTTCGACCGGAAGGCGAACTGCTCCAGCGTCTGCTCGGTCTGTATGAAGAGGAACGGCAGATCTACGGCCAGGTCCTCGAGTTGTCCCGGCAGCAGGGCGACATCATGCGGCAGGGCGGTGGCTTGGGCGAAGTCCGGCGCGTGCTGGTGAAGAAGAAGAATTGCCTGGAAATCATTGGCCGCCTGGAGCTGATGGAAAAACGGAACAAGCAGGATTGGGAGCGCCGGCGGCAGGGATTTTCCCGGCCCAATCGCAATCGCCTGCAACAGGCCCTCAACCAGGTGACCGGCCTGATCGAAGAAATCCTGACCTGCGAAGAAGCCAACGATCTTTATCTCATTGAACAGGCGAGAACGATCTGATGACACACGTGCTTACTACAATTGAAGCTGCTCCTGAACATACTGCGGGCGCACTGGAAACCGGACCCGACAACAGTCGCGACCGCCGCCTGTTGCGTGGGTATCTGCACAAGACCAGCAATACGCTGTGCGGCATCAAGGGCTACGCCAGTCTGATTGCAGCCCCGGATCACGAGTCGTGCAACTCGGCTCAGTGGGCCCAGAAAATTATCTCGGAAGTCGAAAAGATGGAAGAGATTTTCCGCTCGGTGGGGGACCTGACCACACCGCGCCAGCACCCCGATGTGGGCGTGGATCTGCCCAACCTTCTCGAAAGTGTTTTTGAAATCTGCGAAGAAAAATGCGCCGGCTTGCAGGTGCTCAGCGGGCGCATGCCCCATGGCGAGATCCTGTTGCCACGGGCGGACTTGTGCCTCGTTCTGACCGAGTTGTTGTGCAACGCCAGCGAAGGCGTGAACGGCGTGCCGCAGCAGGTGCGCGTTCAGGTCACGGCCGAGGTGCAGCCCACCGGCCGCATCGCCCTGACGGTGCGCGACAACGGACCGGGAATCGACTCTGATCTCATCACTCAGGTCACCGCCCCTTTTCTGACCACGAAGGACAATCACGTGGGCGTAGGGCTGACCAGGGTGGAGACCCTGATGGACATGTACGGCTTGGCCTGGGCGGTGCGCAGCACGTCCGGCACAGGGACCGTGGTCACTCTCGAAGTGGCTGAAGTTCTCTAGAATTTGATGATCAAGAAAACGGAATTGTAGCGCGGCGAGCAGTCGCCATTCACGGA
>DAOVTU010000570.1 GCA_030632925.1 Candidatus Krumholzibacteriia bacterium
CTGAATCAGATGATACGAGTAGCGGCGGGCGATGGCCGAAAAGCGGGCATTAAAATCGGGCGAAACCCGGCGCACGCCGCTGACTTCCAGGTCACCGGCGCACATGCGATCCAGGGCCCGTTCCACCCGCTCGACTTCACTCTCGTCGCGCACGGTCAAATGGGCCACTTGCCGGCGGGCGTGCACGCCGGCGTCGGTGCGCCCGGCGGCTACCGGGATGGCATCGCGGCCCAGCAAACGGGTCAGATAATGGCGCAGTTCGCCCTGCACCGTGCGCAATTCCGGTTGGATCTGCCAGCCATGGAACTCGCGGCCCACGTAGGCGATGTCCAGACGCAGACGGATGCCCTCGAACCGTCTGTGGGTGGCCGGTTCAACCTCCGTGTTGGTCTTGTCCCTGTCTTCAGTCATCAACAGTCCTCTTGTTGGTGGGCTACCACAGCTACCATGGCGACCAGATCAGCACGGCCAGCCATCCGGCCAAAGTCAAAGTTTCGGCGATGGGCAAAAATCTGGCTTGGCTTTCCGGTGTTGGCCGGCGACGACGCAGGCTCAGGCTGAGGGCCTCGGCCCGGCGGCCCAGGGTTTCAAGCAGCGGCACCACGACCTGGGCACGGTCCACGATGCGGCGCAGCCAACGGGTTGCCCGGGAACCTGTCGCCACACCGGCGCCCCCGGCCCGGCGCAACCGCACCACCATTTCAATGCGGCGACCTTCGCCCAGCACCACCGGCGCCGTGCCCAGGGCCACCGCCAGCATCAGGCCAAAATCCGCCACCGGTACACCCAGGCGATTTAAAGGGGCCAACCACCAACCCGTGCCGGCGATCAAATCATCCAGCGAAGCGATCCGCAGGTACAAGCCCAACAGGCCGACCGACAAGCCCACCCGGGCCAACGCCTGCACACCGGCGGCCAAACCTTGCCAGGACGGATGCCCCAGCGGCGCGGCTTCCACCGTGGTCAGGGTGTGCACGCCCAGCACCAGCACCGCCACCGAAAGCCAGGGCTTTTGCGCGGCCAACTGCCGCCCCAATCCCAACCCGGTCCAGCCCAGAGCCAACGCCACCAGAGCCAGCATCACAGCCAGGCCCAGCGGCGTGGCCATCATGCCACTGACCAGGCCCAAAATCAAAGCCGCCAACCGCGTGGCCGGATGGGGCCGGCTCAAAGCCGTGGCCCGCAAATCCGAAACCGCAAAGGAGGCGCCGTTGAGCATGTTATTTTTGCCCGGCCAGCAGGTCGGCGATTTGCACCGCATTCAAGGCCGCGCCCTTGAGCAAATTATCGGCCACCACCCACAGCAACAGGGCGTGCGGATTGTCGGCCTCCACCCGAATACGGCCCACGTGCACTTCGTTGCGGCCGCTCATTTCCTGGGCCGTGGCAAAGTCGTGGGGGTCGCGGGTGATGACCACACCGGGCCAGGCCGCCAGGGCATCGCAGGCCGCAGCCTGATCCACCGGCTTTTCGCACACCACACGTACCGCGGCGCTGTGGCCATTAAAAACCGGCACCCGGGTCGCCGTGCAGCTCACCTGCAGATCCGCGCCGCGGCCCAGAATTTTGCGCAATTCACGCCCGACCTTGCCTTCTTCTTCGTACGAGCCATCGTCTTCTTTGGCGCCAATAGCCGGCAAAACATTGTGGGCCATGGGCCGTGGAAAAAGCGAATCCGGACCAGGCGCTTGTCCCTCGTTTTGGGCCTTCAATTCGGCCAGGGCCGCCTGCCCTCCGCCCGACACGGCCTGCAACGTGGTCACCTGGGTTTCACGCACACCAAAGACACGGTCCAAAGGCGCCACGGCCATGGCGATCTGAATTGTCGAACAATTGGGATTGGCAATGATGCCGCCGGATGAGCCCGGCCCCACCGGTCGCAACAACCCGCCATTGATTTCCGGCACCACCAGCGGCGTATCGGAATCCATGCGCCAGGCCGAACTGTTGTCCACCACCTGGGCACCCGCCGCCGCAGCGATCGGCCCCCACTTCCGGCTTGGTCCGCCGCCGGCGCTGAAGAGCACGATATCGAGGCCTTCAAAGCTGTCAGGCCCCACTTCGGTGCAAACCAGTTTTTCACCCCTAAAGGGCAATTCTGCCCCGGCGGAACGGCCCGAGACCAGTAATCTGGGCGGCTCTGACAGCCACTGGCGCTCGGCCAGCAGCTCCAACATGGTGCGCCCCACCAGTCCGGATGCGCCAAGGATGGCGGTTTTCATGGTTTCTCCAGCAATTTTCAAGGATTCCACAATGGTCTATGGGACCAGTTTAACACCGACACCTGCCGGGGTCAAAACGCACTCCGCGGACCACAATATCTGTCCAGACACTGCAATCCCGGAACAAACCCGGCCTTGGTGCAAATCTCCGGCGGTGGTAGTGTTCGCCACGTTGTCTCCACACGCTTCCAGAAACATCCAGAAAGGGCGCCCATGACCCGCGCACGCTTGATTTTTAGCATCTGTTGCCTCGCCAGCCTGTCCGCGATGCTGTTTTTGACCGGATGCCTCACGCCCGACGACCGCCAGCCCCACCTGCAGGCCGTCGCCCGCTGGCAGGACCAGCGTCTGGCCCCAGCGGACTCATTGCGCTCCATGCTCGGCAGTGACGACGCCCACGTGCGCCTGGCCGCGGTCCGGGCCGCCGGCCTCATTGGCCGGGATGATGTCCTGCCCCAGGTCATCGACGCCCTGCAGGACGCCAGCCTCACCGTCCGGGCCGAAGCCGCCTGGGCCCTGGGCCTGATTGGAGACCCTTTGGCGTTGCCGCAATTGAACGACGCTGCCGGTGACGTGCGCCCCCAGGTGCGCGACGCCGCCGTAGCCGCCTTGGCCCATCTGGACAATGACGGCACCGCCCTGCTGTTGGCCGCCGACCACTCAGACCCCAACACCGCCGCTCTGGCCTGGAACGGCCTGCGCAACCAAGCCAGCAGGGTCGATGCGACGGCTTTGCGCGCCGCCATCATCGCCGGCCTGGACCGACCCGAGGCCGACGTGCGCTGGC
>DAOVTU010000605.1 GCA_030632925.1 Candidatus Krumholzibacteriia bacterium
CCCTTCCGCGGCGATTCAGTTTCAGCAGGACCGCCCCCAGATTGCGGTGGTGGGCAGCTTCGCGGGGATGATCGCGAGCGACGTTTTCGAGGTGGGGCAAGGCCGCCTCGGGTTGGTCGTTCAACATCAGCGCCAAACCGAGCCGCCCTTCCAGCTGCCAACCGTAGATGGGGTCGTCACCCAGGGCCTGCCACAATCTGTTGGCCGTCTTGACCGCCTGCTCCGTGGCCGGCACCTGCAACAGGCTGTCGATGGTGGCCATTCCCTGTTGCGCGGTGGCGTGGGCTTCCGAGCGTATGCTCCCACCCGCAGGATAGGACATCAATATGGATAGACAAAACAGCACCACCGAGGCCACCAATAGGCTGTGATGGCGCTTATCCAGCATTTTAACACCTTTAAACCAGTTCAACGGGCACTCCAGGAACATTGACGGCCTGCCGTCCATGTGGTAAAATAGTGGATCACATTGCAAATTACGGGACCATCAATTGCGGTGCAACTTGTCACGGACAACTTGCCCGCCTGGAGCCTGACCTTGCCAAGCCCCCAGACCAACAACTCCCCCAACACCCGGCGGTTCCCAACCGTTGGTGGCCGCAACGTCCTGTTGGGCGTGTGGGGATTGCTGCTCATGATGGCCCTCGCCTCCCAGGCCGACGCGTTGGTCCGCTTCGACTTCGAACAGAAATATTTCCAGCACCGCGGACGCCAAGTGTGGGACTTCAGTATCATCCGGCCCGATTCGATCTACCACATTTTTTATCACACCATCAACGAGCAGACCCCCAGCGCCACCTTTGGCGATACGATTTGGCATGCGACGAGCGAGGACCTGAAGCATTGGGACAGCCCGGTGGCCGTTATTGTCGTGGGTCAGGGACCCTGGGACGACGGCGCCATCTGGGCACCGGATGTGTTTCGCGACGAGGGCAACAACCGGTGGGTCATTGCCTACACCGGATGTGACGCCAATTTCAACCAGTCGATCTGCCTGGCCTTTTCCAATAATCTGATGCAGTGGACCAAGTCGGTGTATAACCCGGTAGCCGAGGCCGATACCGCTGTTTACGTATGGGACAAGAATGGCATCTGGAGCGACTTCCGGGATCCCTACATTTATCGGCAGGACAACCAGTGGCACATGCTGGTGACGGCCGAGCAGAATCTGGGCATCAATACCGGTGTGTTGTATCACGGCACCTCGGATGATCTGTTGTCGTGGACGGATGTCGGGCCGCTGTTTGTCAACGACGGGGCCACTCCAGGCAAGGTGCTGGAAAGCCCCCAGTACAAAGTTATTGGCACGACGCACCATCTGTTGTTTGGTGAATTCAACACCACCGGCACCACCATCCTGTCGGCGGCCGACCCCAGTGGTTGGACCATGGCCAACAGAGTCCTGCTGGACTATGGCTACGCACCGGAGGTGGACGAATTTGACCCCGGTGTGCGGATTTTCTCTCGTTTGGCGAACTACTACCTGCCTGATGGAGTCAACATTGGATATGTGGTGCGCATCGACACCCTGCTGACCGACCCCGACGGCAGCAACCCCAGCGTCTACAAACCCCACCCCATGGACGACAACTGGGTTGTGCATTCGGGCACATCAAACCTGGCCAACCCCACTTTTGGCGACAATCCCATCTGGCGGGGCGAGGCCACCGTCGGCCTGGTGGGACACGGCTATTACGGCAGCAAGGAATACCACCAAGGGCCCTTGTCGGGCCGCGGTTCGCCGGGCACCATGTTGGGCGATGCGATCACCGGCACGGCCGAGTCCTACCGCTTTCCCATCACTGGCGACCGCATGACTCTGCTGGTTGGTGGCGGCAACTATCCGGGCACCTGTTACGTGGCCCTGGTCGACGATGCCGATGACTCCATCCTCTACAGCGAAACCGGCGGCAACAACGCGACCATGACGCCCCGCGAGTGGGACCTGACACCCTACCAGGGACGCACCTGTTACGTGGCCATCATCGATCTGGAAACCGGTGCCATGGGACACATCAACGTCGACGAGATCATCGAGATCGCGGACCCGACCGGTGTCCAGGACGACGCTCCGGCATTGCGCCCCACACGGCACGGAGCCTTCCCCAATCCCTTCAATCCGCGCACGACCATCAGCTTCGATTTGGCCCAGGCCAACCAGTGCGAGGTGCGGGTGCACGACCTGCGGGGCCATCTGGTCTGGCGCAGTGGGGCTTTTGCCGGCCTCCAGGGTGCCAACGGTGTCGTGTGGGATGGTCAGGATGCCACCGGCTCACCTGCTGCTGCCGGCACCTATCTCTATGCCATCGAAGTGGCCGGCCAGGCCCGCGCCAGCGGCAAGATCGCCCTCGTCAAGTAGTTCCCGCCGCTGAAGAATTCCTTAAATTCGGCCATTTTCGGCCGATTCCCGTTGTTATGGAGACCCAAACCAAATTTTTCGTCACCGACCTGGTGGCCGAGATGGACAGCTTGCCCACCCTGGCAGCTCAGGTGGTCAGTCTGGCTTCGGATCCGGACTGTGACCTGGGCGCCCTGACCAAGCTGATTCTCAGCGACAACGTGCTGACCATGCGTTTTCTGGCTTTGGCCAACAGCGCCGCGGTCGGTCACGGCCGGGAAATCAAGGATCTGCGCGGGGCCTTGGTGCGGTTGGGGATCCGGCGAGTGCGCAATGTGTCCCTGCTGATGGGCATGCACGACATGACCCCCTCCCCGGCCCGCGACACCGGCCTGGACCTGACAGCCTTCTGGCAATACTGCCTGGCGACGGCCAGTTGTGCCCAGGGCCTGGCATTCCAACG
>DAOVTU010000502.1 GCA_030632925.1 Candidatus Krumholzibacteriia bacterium
CATCCGTATCGGCGGAGTGGATGCTCCAGGTATAGAAAATACCTGGTGCGTCAGCGGACATGTCCTCATGGCGGTAAGCGTCAAAGCTGAAGATTACTCCGTCGTAGGATGATGCCGGCCACGCCATTACCGGTGAGATAATGTCATTGTTGATTTTGCTCGCTGGTCCCGCCAAACCGCCAGTACAATTGACGATGTATCCACCGGGTCCGTAGCACCAATTGATGCAATCGCTCCCACCGGTGCCAGGCACCACGATTCCATCATCAATGAAAGCCACCTGCTGGCTATTGTTTGTCACGCACGGATCGATGTCCCGCAAGCCTGTCCAGAGTTGGGCAAAATTGCCAACTCCATCGGGATAATCTACGAACCAGTCACCCAAGGTCCCGTCCTGAAAATCCGTAAAACTCACGATATCCGCCTGCCCAGCCTGAAGGCACGTCACAGTGACATCGTCTATCTGGCAGGCACCCGCCGTCGGCCAGGAACAATCACTGTCCGACCAACCGCCATCCGACTGAACGCGGAACAAGACATAAATATCGGTTCCGTCCACCAGTTCACTCGGCTGGTAGGTGATGCCATTGCTGATGGCCACGGTGCCGATTCCGTCCCAGGACTGGATATCCGTAAATCCCAGATTGCCCGCAATTTTTGCGCTCAACCGCGCGTAATCATAGCCGGGTTCGACATCGTATTGCATCGTGGCCGACACCAGAACCGTTGCGACAGACAAGGGATCGGCCACGGTCTGGCGAAAGGCCAGCAGGTCATGCCAACTGTTGCCGTAGCCGCCAGCCGGATCCAGGGAATCATTGCAGGAAGCAATAGTCAGATCACCACACCAGGCCGCCAGGTTTGTCGCCACCGCTTGGTTGTAGTTGCTGACTTGCCAGTGGGTCACCGTCGGCTGGGTAATGTCGGTTGAGGTCCAGCCGTTCCATCCGGCTTCGAAATCGCCGATGTAAGGCGCACCGGAACCAGCCGGTCCCATCACCAGAATCGTATCGCCGCTGGCCTTGCTGGCCGACGGACTGCCGCCGTGGATGATCAATCCGTCGCGAGTGATTTCCGGCAAATCAGCCGCCAGAGCGGACGCACCGGCAAAAATGATCAAGGCCAACGTTGCGATCAAAGTCCGGGCCGTCATTCAATACCCCTTCGTATTCGAATAGAAATCATGTTGATCAAGCTGCAGGGGCGACTGCAACTTGACCATTGTACCACTTAAATGCCGTCAGGGTCGCAATTTCCCTATTTCACCAACACCATCTTACCGACCTTCGAGTCAGCCCCCATCAAGGCACTGCTGAAATACACGCCACTGGCCACAGACGCCCCACCATCATCGGTTCCATCCCACATCACGTGCCCGTCCGTCCGCACTTCACCATCAATCAGCGTGCGCACCAACTGGCCGCGCACGTCGTAGATTTTCAGCGACAGGTGACCGGCGGCCTTGATCGTATAGGATATCTGGGTCACCGGATTAAACGGATTGGGATAACTCGAGACAGCAAACTCGGCGCTGGCCAGCACAGGAGCAGGCGGCAGGCCTCCGGAAATGGTGCCAAAGTGACCCAGCACATCTCTCAACATCTGAACCCGGGCTGGCAGCGGTAAAGAGCCATTCTCAATGGGGTCGGTGTACACATACATCAGGTCATAGGGCAACGATATGATGCGGTTTGTCGTATTGTAATAGTTCAGCGTGGCCGCCGAATAGACATAAGCCCCCGCATTGTCGTTCGGGTCGGCAAATTCCGCCAAACGCATGGCACCGGCACGCACGGTTACACCATCAAAAGTATTGATGCCTCGGCACCCACCATAGGCCACCCATTGAGGCACACTGCCGAAGACCAAATTGCCGGCGACAGCCAACACCAGAGGTGTCGTCTGGTTGTCGATAAAACTCCGGACGTCGTTCGTGCTGAGGTTCAGGCCCATCACATCTTCAATGAATGCCTGCCCGGTGGCGCCGGCGTTGATGCCCAGATCGCTGGCCAGGTTGTCACCGGTCAGAAACAGGTCTTTATTGCCCGCGCTCATCCAAATCAGCAGGGCACCAATATCGTCGCCGGCGTCGTTGGTAAAATCACCATTGGAGAGGGTATTTGCCCCCAGGTTTCCCGCCGTGTACAGCAGGTCTCTATAGTGTTCGAGGGCCAGCCCGCTGGTGCGGCCGCCCACGCCATTGCCCACACCGCTGCTGGGCCCGTTGGTGTAGTAAATATCGTAATCGAGACCCCGATACATATTGAGGTTGGTGAATGCGCTGTACCATTCGTCTTCACCCCCACGATTGGCAAAGTCGTTCCAGAACAGGATACCCGGCACATCGTATCCACCAAACCCGTCAGCGTGCACGGTCGGCAAGGCGTGGACCACAAAACTACTGTTGTAGGCCAACGGATTGCTGAAGTCGCCAAAGCCGGATATGTCCGCCGGCAGCGTCGCGTACTGGACATCCCCGGCCACGTCATCGCCCGCCCGGATGTAGTAGTGAAGGACATCTCCGGGAAACAAGGTGCCAGTATCAGGCAGATCGAAGGCCCAGGCATCGGGGTCGGGGATCCCCGAATAGCCAACCGCAGGCGTACCGTAGACCATGCCCGTTGTGGGCATGGTGCGGTAGGCGTTGAACACCGGATTGGCATCAATGGTGTAGTGGAATTCGGCTGCACCGGCCAATGATGCCCCCGCCCGGACCGGCACGATGTCCACGACCATGGAATCGCCGGGATCGTTGCGCAAGTGTGCCGCCAGGGAGATGTTGTTCGCCATGTCGAAGCGCACATGCATCGAACCGAGATCGTTGAAGTTGATGGCATCGACTTCGGGGAAGTTGTCCTGGATCATGTCAAGTTCGCGGGTCGCCATGCCAGGTCCCACGTAAGGAAAAACCTTGACCGAGACATTGTCAAAATAGGGCGCAGGATAACCATCATTGCCGACCCACCCCCAGGCCCAGCCGAGTTCATACACACCCATTCGGAGCTGAATTTCATCCCGGCCTGGGTTCATCAGGTCAGTAACGTCATTGTTGACTCGTATGTAGTCAGGGCCCCCGTAATACACAAAATTTCGGTCCATCCAGCGTTGATCCGTGAGGTCCTGAACACCATTGCCAGCCGAGCCATCCGTATCGGCGGAGTGGATGCTCCAGGTATAGAAAATACCTGGTGCGTCAGAGGACATGTCCTCATGGCGGTAAGCGTCAAAGCTGAAGATTACTCCGTCGTAGGATGATACCGGCCACGCCATTACCGGTGAGAGAATGTCATTGTTGATTTTGCTCGCTGGTCCCGCCAACCCGCCAGTACAATTGACGATGTATCCACCGGGTCCGTAGCACCAATTGATGCAATCGCTCCCACCGGTGCCAGGCACCA
>DAOVTU010000180.1 GCA_030632925.1 Candidatus Krumholzibacteriia bacterium
AGGCCGATACCGGCGACACCCTGACGGCTTACGTGGTGCTCGCAAACGATGTGGTTGGCGACAACCTCGAATCCTGCCTCTTCTGGTTTGAACCCAATTCCTACAGTTACAACTGGAGCATCATCGACGTGACCAGCCCCTTGGGCGAGGTGGACTGGGAGATCGTCGGGCTCTACTCACTCCAGATCCCAGACGGTGCGCCGCTCGCACCGCGCATGATAGTCGCGACGGTCCGCCTGCACGTGTTGAGCTCCGCACCCACGGCCATCCTCAGCAAATTCGGCACTTTCTCCGTGGATGGGAATACCCACTACCTCTCCCATCGCTTTCGTTCGACCGAGCAGGTCGCCTGGTACAATACGCGCTGGCCCCGCGCCACGGCCGAACCAGCGGACCTTGCATTCCCGACGACCGGCCTGGGGGTCATGCGTCAGGCCAACACCCTGGTGACGAACACCGGAGAGGCTCCTGTCTTCCTGGACTACACGGGGCTGGACGCGCTCGACGACTTCAGCCTGCCCGACCTGGAGCTTGTGGCCGATGTGATCGGCATCGGCGAGTCCTCCCTCACTTTACTGGGATTCGTGCCCACCGTGGTGGGAGAACGAGTCGCCGACATCAGCCTCGGGACGGGTCTCGATCTGCACTTGCACGGGGTCGGGCGTGAGCCGATCCACCTGCTGGCGGCGGCGGACACTGTCGCGTTTCTGCACCCGGTGAACCCGGGTGTTCAGGCGACCCGCACGGTGTTCGTCCAGAATCTCGGCGACTATGCCGAGGACCTCACTGTCGAGTTCCTCGACGCCTGCCCCGGATTCTCGCTGAACCCCGAGTCGCCGACGACACTGGCTCCCGCCGAGCAGAACTTCCTCTACTTCTGGTTCACGCCGGAGGTGCCTGGCCCGGCCAACTGCACGGTGAACATCGGCAACGGCCTGCTGACGGTGACCCTGACGGCCGAAGGCACCGACTCGGCGACCGGTGTGGAAGTGACCCCGGCGGCGGTCGAATTCGAAGGCGCGACGCCCGGTGGGACCGTGATCCAGATGCTGACTCTCCAGAACACGAGCTACACGACCCGGACCCTGATCCCGACGCTGGACGATCCGGCCAACGTGTTCAACCTCGCGTCGCGCACCGACGACTCGGTCCTGCTGCCGGGCGAGATCGCGGAGTACCAGGTCCTGTTCCGTCCGGAGGTCGTCGGCACGTACACCGGCGCGATCGACTTGGGCGATGGGATGCCTGTGGTGCCGCTGCACGGGGTGTGCGCCGAGGTTGTCCGCGGCCTGACGGTGTGGCCGGCGGAACCGACCCTGGCCTATGCTTGGGCCGGCCAGATTGCCACCGGCTCGGCGGTGGTGACGAACACAGGGCTGACGACGTTGTCGATCGACCCGCGCTCTTTCGATTCCCACGTGCGGAGCCTCAGCCCTGACGGCCCGTTCCCGCTGCCGGTCGGCGAGTCGGTGACGATCGAGATTTCGGCCCGCACCACCGAATACGGTCGCTTCCTGATGCCGATCTTCGTGACCGAAGAGCGTGACTTCAGTTTTGACGCCTCCCTGGAGCCCGACTTCGGGACCGATCCGGAGGCCAACCGCCTGGCCGTGTATTTCGACGAAGGCCTGACCGACAGCCACCTGGAGATCGGGCCCGAACCGCAGGCCGTGTGGGCGTATCTGGTGCTGCAGAATCCGACCGACCCGATCGGCGTCCTGGGCTGGGAGTGCCGCCTGAGCATCTCAGATGGAGCGTTCCTCGGTCAGGCGGAATTGGCGGGCTACGCGTTGGACGTGGATGCGGATCTCGGCAACTTCGTGGTCGGGCTGGGCGAACCGGCGCTGCCGTCGGCGCCGACAACGCTGCTCGGGCGCGTCCAGTGCATCGTGTTTGACATGACGCAGAGCCTGGTTACGCTGCGGGCCGAGCCCGTGGCGACCTCCAGTGTGCCGGGGCTGATGTCCTGGGTGCCGGCGAGTGCGCCGGAGACCCTGGTGGCCATGCAGACAGTGACCGGCGAGCCGGACTTGGCCTGGATCGACATCCAGAACCCGGTGGCCGTGGAGGCGCCGGCCCCGATGTGCGTCGTCGAGGGGCACGGCGTGGTGCTGACCTGGCCGGATCGTGCCGGCAACGCGGACGGATACCATGTGTACCGGCGGGCCCGTGACGGCTCGGATGCGCGGTTGACCGCAGTGCCGGTACGGGGGCAGGGTGGGGTCGTGACCTTCGTCGATGATGCGGCCGGCGTCCAGTCCGGCAGTGCGTTGTATTACCGGTACGCTCTGGTGGCCGGAGGGCAGGAAGTGGTGCAGAGCCCCGAGTCGGCGGTTGACCTGGCCAGTCTGCCCGTCTACCGGACCCACCTGGTGAACAACGTGCCCAACCCGTTCAACCCCGAGACGACGATCCAATACGAGGTGAGCCGGCGCGGCCCGGTCAGGGTACGGGTGTTCGATGTGACCGGACGCGTGGTGCGCACGTTGGTCGACGAGACGCGTGCGACCGGAGTTCATGCCGTCACCTGGGACGGGCGCGACCGCAGCGGCGCGGCCGTGGCCAGCGGGGTGTACTACGTGCGGCTGGAAACCGACAGGGCGACGGATCATCTGAAGATGATGTTGTTGAAGTAGAACCCGGCCCGATTTCGGCTTCGTGGTGCGGGAAACACCCTGGCTTTGACTGGGGTGTTTTTTTGTGGTGTGTATTGAGGCGTTTGCCTGGAAAACGCCACGGAGTCAGGAACCCTGCACCCGGTATTGACGGATAATCCCGCCCTCAAAGAGAATGGCAAAAGAGCCGCGATCCCGGCCCGGCAGCAAAAAGCTCGGGCGCTGTTTGCCGAGCGAAAATCTGCCAAGCCATTTCACGTCGGTATGGCCGGTGCCATAGACCCGTCCTTCATATCTTTGGTCCACACTCCTGCCCACAACTATCAGCACGCCGCTGGGCAGGAACAAAGCCAACGGTGCGTTCAGGTCCTTGGCAATCCGCTGGGTCGCGCGGGTGTCTACCCAAACCATCCTGGCTCCCTGCGAGTGGGTCAATACCAACCGGGGCACCGTGTGTTTGCCGGACATGGCCATGCCCAGGATCTGGTGATCAAAATCCTGATTAAGGGTGAAACCGTTCGTTGACGAGCATAATTGAGAACCGAGACCGACATAGACCGCCGAAGCTCTGTTCAGGACTTGGCAAGTTAAAGGACCTGCGAAACGGTCCTCCAAATCTAAATTCATTTCCAGACTGACTGTCGCACTCAAGTCGCCCTCCACCGAATAGTGACATAGGCTGAGGCCGTCATTTCCGGACCGGACAACCCACACATCGTCAGATATGCCACTGCCGAAGGTGAGCACGTCATCGGCCAACCAGGCCGGGCGCCCCACCTGCAGGGGCGAGGCTGTCTGCCACATGTTTTCCAGCGTTTGTTCAGGCAGATGGCTCAATTTCCCGGCACAAATCACGTTCAGGAGGCTGACCGGTTCCGATGAATTGTGCAGCAGCAGATCCACGCTGAAGTCCCGCGCCTCCAGGGTGGAGTGGGAGGCCTCCGGCACATCCCATTGGATCTGTTCGCAATCGCCCTCCCAAGTGCCCTGAACTATTGCCAGCACGCCGAGTCGAAAACCGCAGGCCAGATACCCATGGCTGACTCCCAGGCCGGCCGCCCAGTGGGTGATGCCGGAAATTTCGGATTCTGCAATCATCTCGACCTGGCAAGATGAATCGAATTGATTTCGATTCGAAAGCCGAAGATGGCCGGGGAGGCCCTTTTTCAACACTGCAGTCGCTTCGCTCAGCTTTCGGGCCAACTCTTCCTGTGCCTGCTGCTCAAACCGCTGGCTGTCGCGCAACAGCAAATCGTCGTCAGGTTCAAGGCCGCGCACCGCCGTGGTCAAAGCTGTCAGGTCAATTTTTCCAGCCTGATTCAAATTGCGACCAACAACAACCCGGCCCCCGTCAGCGGCCTGGGTTCTCACTTGGGGGTCTGGATAATGGGCCTGAAGACTGACACAGCGGCGAGCGACAATGGCGGCCTTTTCAGGAACGTCTGTTGCGGAGACCAGGTCCTTCAACAGCTGACGAACGTCTTCGTGTCGGCCCAATGATCCCAACAGGTCGAAGCGTTTCTCAAGGCACTGCTCGGCCTGTCGGTGGTTGGGCCAGGTCGGTTCCAGCAACTCCAGGGCCTCGTCAGGCGCCGAAAGCTTAACTTCCAGCAACTCGGCTGCTGCCAGGGTGTTGGACGTTTGAACCAACTGGGAAAGGGCCATGCGGAAATACCCGTGGGCTCTTTCTTCATCGCCCAGCATTTGGCAGACATCGCCGGCCTTCTCGTAGCGTTTCAGCTCTTCGTAAAGATCTGCCGCGTCGTGCAGCAGTCCGGCTTCGACCAGACACTGGGCTGCCATTTCGGGTTTTTTCAGGTACTTGCGATAGAGCTCGACGGCCTCGTGATAATAGCGACCCTGCCGTAAGGCATCGGCGGCGTGAAGGTAGTCATTCAAAAGACTGGCAAAGATGTATGCCGCGCGGCGAAAACGTCCGGCTGCCAATTCGAAATTGGCCGCCTTGGTGTACATGGCCCGCAACTCCATGAACTGTTTTTGGTTGATGTAAATATTATGAGCTGCCGCCCCCCCGCCCAGATGCTGCAGGCTGAACTCCACTTTACGAGCCGACAAAAGATCATCGGCAAAATCTTTCAGTCCACGCGAACCTTTACTATCCAACGGGATGGCATATTTGAGACCCTCTTCAATATTGTCGCGCAGCAGGTCCATCAGGCGGTGAAACTCTGGTGATTGGGACCGGGCTTGGTGGCTGGCTGCTTTTTGCTGCAGCCGCAATAACCAATCTTCGGCATCATTGACCCACGTGCGGGTTGGTGATGTCCGTGGAAAAATTTTCATCAAGGATAGCACCAGGCCAGCCAAATCAGACTGCAGCGGCCGCCATGTTTTGGCGACCAGTGAGTTGGCGGGTTCGCCAGGCACCTTGGGCAGGTCCGACACGGGCCTGTTGCCGATATCTTCCTTGCCGGCTTCAAGAATTTCCTTGGGGTCGGGCGGCATGATCCGCACCAATGTCTGCAAGCCCATGGGCGCTGCCACCCCGGGGTGCGGACAGATCCAGTTGGATGGACGTTCGCTCGGCTTTTCCAGCAGTTGATGGACCGGCAGAGTATCTTCTGCTTCCAGTCCTACCAGACCGGCCGAGGGGTGCCAGATGTTGACCTGATAGCTGCACAGTTCGGCCAACTCCGATTCCTGCACCGAGGGCTCCAGTTTGCCGTCGGCCGGGATATACAAGCCCGGCACGACACGGCAATAGGCATGGACCTGGGGCGACGGATGAAACACTTCGGCCCCGGTGACCAACGCCAGCACTCCACACGGCGTCAAGTCGCGTGGTGAGCGCGGTACCGGGTGCAACGCAATTTTTGACGTGGCCATTCCCCAGCCGCTGATCTCACTCAACCACGCGTGTGGCGAGGCGCCGGGAATGAACCAGGCGTCGGGGGACAGGGCGGCTTCACGCTGGTGCAGCAGGCGCAGGGTCACTTTCATGTGTTTGACCAACTTTGCGGCAAGTGCTTGCAAAAAGCGGCCAGCAGGTCGGCGATGGCCTTGTCGTCATGCGACTGGTGGCCGGCGCCGAAATGATAGTTGGGGCCACATGATTGGCTGTTTGTCGTCCAGGCGGCACAATGTCCCGGTAGGAGTGACAGGGTGATCTGGGGCAACTCGGGGTTGGAACTTACCAGGTGCAATAGTCCCCGCGTGTCGAGGAATGCGAGGCTGTTGTCGTCCCAGCGTGCGCAGTGCTTGATGAGCCTGGTGCGCTGCGAGCCGGCTGTCGTGAAAAAACTGGCGGTTGCCCGCACGTCAAAATTGGCAGGGACAGTGACATCGTTGTCGATTTGCTCAAATACCAGCTTTCGTGAGTGCGGACTCAAGTGGTATCGGTAGTTTTGCTTGCTGCTGCTTGTGCAGACGTATAGATAACCTTCTTCGGTGGCGAATACTGAATGAAGCTTTTTTAATCCCGGTTTGGGAGCATGAATCAGGGCGCTGCTGATTTCAGGCTCGAGGATCGGATCCATCCGCGAATGATGGGACGGATAGCTGCCCAACCCGTAATATTGGATAATAGTATTTTTTCTGCGGAGACCTTTCGGTTCCAGCCAACAATGCCGTCCGTTGGGCGAAAACCGATAGCTGTCCGGGTGGGCACTAACCAGCCCCGGAAGATGATGAAGCGTCTTGCCAGTGGAGTCGATTATCTGGGCTTTGATCTTTGCTTTTCCGGATATCCATTCTGACCGCGGGGCGGCCAAAGCCAGTGGCCCCTCAGCACCGTACTGGTCAAAAGGAACGATGATCATCAGGCCCGGCGGCAGGCTGGTCCCGCAAAAAGGCTGCAGGACTATTTTATCCTGCAGGACAACGGCCCAATGCCAAAGCCCATCGTCATCGGTATAA
>DAOVTU010000580.1 GCA_030632925.1 Candidatus Krumholzibacteriia bacterium
AACTGGGTGGTGCCGATGTGCATACGCGCATTAGTGGCGTGGCCGATCATCTGGCCAATGACGACGCTCACGCCCTGCGCATCGTGCGCGACGTGATGGAAAACCTGGGGCCGGTGCACACTGCACGCACGCCGTGCGCAGTGGCCGAAGCGCCACACTACGACCCAGAAGAATTGTACGGCATCGTCAGCCACGATCCGAAAATCCCCTTCGACATCCGCGAAGTCATTGCCCGGGTGGTCGATGGCAGCCGCATGCACGAGTTCAAGCCGCGCTACGGCACAACGTTGGTCTGTGGTTTTGCCCGCATTCATGGCTACACAGTGGGCATCATCGCCAACAACGGCATCCTGTTCAGCGCCGAGGCCCTCAAGGGCACCCACTTCATCGAACTGTGTAACGCACGAAGCATCCCGCTGGTGTTTCTGCAGAACGTGACCGGCTTCATGATCGGCAAGCAGTACGAACACGGCGGCATCGCCAAGGACGGCGCCAAGCTGGTCAACGCCGTCAGCAACAGCACTGTGCCCAAGTTCACTGTCATCGTGGGCGGCAGTTATGGCGCGGGCAACTATGGCATGTGCGGCCGGGCCTTTCAGCCCCGCATGCTGTTGATGTGGCCCCAGGCCAAAATTTCGGTCATGGGCGGCGAGCAGGCCTCGGGCGTGATGCTCACCGTCAAGAAGGACCAGGTGGCACGGGCGGGCGAGACGCTCACGCCAGAACAGGAACAGGAAATCGTGGCGCCGATCATGGCCAAATACGAAACTGAAGGTCATGCCTATTACAGCAGCGCGCGCCTGTGGGACGATGGCGTCATCGACCCCGTACAAACCCGCGACGTGCTGGGGCTGGGCCTGGCCATGTCCCTGAACGCACCCATTCCGCCGGTCAAATACGGCATCTTCCGGATGTAGGAGCGAAAAATGCCCATCAAACAGGATGTCGCCGGCAAGGTGCTGGTGGTGACCATCGACAACCCCAAGGTCAAGAACGCCTTCGACAAGGTGACTGTCGCCGAGCTGCGCGAACTGTTCGAAACCCTGGGTTATCGCGATTTGCTGCCGCCGGATCCCAACTCAGTCAAGGGGCCCGATGGCTGGGACGTCGGGCCCGGTGGGCGGTATCGCCCGCACGCCGTGGTGCTGCGCGCCACCGGCGATGTGTTTTGTGCCGGTGCTCATTTGGGCGAGATGAAGGAATTGGGCGAGGCCAACTATCAGGAGAACATGACGGCGGCCCTGGATATGGGCGCCATGTTCCGGGCGGTGCGCAATTGCTCCATGCCGGTGGTGGCCCGGGTGCAGGGGCCGGCCTATGGCGGCGGCGTGGGGTTGGTGGCAGCCTGCGACATCGTGGTGGCTGATCTCCAGGCCCGTTTTGCCTTTTCCGAAGTGAAACTGGGGCTGGTGCCCGGCGTGATTTCGCCGCTGGTGATTGACCGTATTGGCCAGGCTGCGGCCCGCACTTATTTCCTGACCGCCGATGTGATCGGGCCGCGCCAGGCTTTGCGCATGGGATTGGTGGACCGTCTGGCAGTTGAAGAGAGCCTGGATGAAACGGTGGAAGCGGTGGTGACCTCGCTGTTGCGCGCGGGGGCCGATGCCCTGGGGCTGTGCAAGGCCCTGCTCGAAGGCGCCGAATCGCTGGGCTTTGCCCGCAGCGGCGAACTGACGGCACGCATGATTGCCGAAGCCCGCACCAAACCCGAAGCCCAGGTGGCGCTGAAGGCCTTTTTTGCCAAGAAACCCGTGCCCTGGCAGGACGACACTCCCTGGAAACTGCCGCCCGTTGGCACCAAAGAGGATGGATAGATGAGTTCCAATAGTCCCACCGAAACCGAACGGCCCATCAGCCGCGTCCTGGTGGCCAACCGCGGCGAAATCGCCGTGCGCGTGATCCGGGCCTGCCGCGAACTGGGCATCGGCACGGTGGCGGTGTGTTCGGAAGCTGATCGCGATGCTCTGCACACTCGTCTGGCTGACCAGTCGGTGGTCATCGGGCCGGCAGAGCCCGGTGAGTCGTACCTGCGGGCCGACCGCATCCTGGAAGTGGCCCGCGAAACCGACGCCGACGCCGTGCATCCGGGCTATGGCTTTTTGGCGGAAAACGCGGGCTTTGCCCGGGCCTGCCAGGAGGCGGGGCTGATTTTTATCGGGCCGTCCCCTGAAGTGATTGAGCAGATGGGCGAAAAAACAGCCGCCCGCGCCATCATGGAAAAAGCCGGCGTGCCGGTGGTGCCGGGTGCTTTGCTGCCCGATCCGGATATTGAAGGCAATTTTCCAGAGGACGCAGTGCAGAAAGTCTGCGATGGCGTGGGCTACCCGCTGATGGTCAAGGCGGCTTTTGGTGGTGGCGGCAAGGGAATGCGGCTGGTGGAATCGGCCGGCAAGGTGATCGCGGCCTGTGAGGGTGCGGCCCGCGAGGCCCTCGGGGCCTTTGGCAATGGTACTGTTTATATAGAGAAGTTCATCGAGCGGCCGCGGCACGTGGAATTCCAAATTTTTGGGGACCGCCACGGCAACCACGTGCATTTGTGCGAGCGCGAATGTTCGATCCAGCGCCGGCACCAGAAGATCATAGAGGAATCGCCTTCGCCGGCGATGACCCCGGAACTGCGCGAGCGCATGGGGGCAGCCGCGGTGGCTGCCGCAGCGGCGGTGGACTACGAAGGCGCCGGCACGGTCGAGTTTCTGCTCAGCCAAGATGGTGAATTCTATTTTCTGGAGATGAATACCCGCCTGCAGGTTGAACACCCGGTCACTGAACTGGTGACAGGTACCGACCTGGTGCGCGCCCAGATCCGTGTGGCCGAAGGCCGGCCTTTGCCCTGGCGGCAGGAAGACATCCGGACCCGTGGGCATGCCATCGAGTGCCGCTTGTATGCAGAGGATCCCGAGAACGGCTTCATGCCTTCGCTGGGCACCATCCTGGTCCTGAATGAGCCT
>DAOVTU010000585.1 GCA_030632925.1 Candidatus Krumholzibacteriia bacterium
CGATCTCAGCCACTTCGCGAATGATGTAGTTTTCGGAAGTCGTGCCCACGTTGAAGGCGCGGCCGTGAACCACTTCACGATCTTCTTCCATGATCGCCATGTAGGCCCGGGCGATGTCTTCCACATGCACCAACGGACGCCACGGCGAACCGTCGCTCTTGAGATGAACCTCGCCGGTGCAGAACGCCCACGCCGTCAGGTTGTTGACCACCAGGTCAAACCGGATGCGGGGCGACATGCCATAGGCCGTCGAAGCGCGCAGGAAGGTCGGGCTGAAGCTGTCATCCGCCATCGGGCCGACACTGTGTTCGACCGCAACCTTGGAAACACCATAGGGCGTGACCGGATTGAAGGCCGCGTTCTCATCCAGGAAATCCTGGCCGCCGCCGCCGTAATTGCTGCAGCTGCTGGCAAAGAGGAACCGCTCAACGCCGGCCTCCTTGGCCAGTTTCGCCATGCGCACCGAACCCTGGTGGTTGATGTCCTCGGTCAGGTTGGGGTTGTAGTCCCCCAGCGGGTCGTTGGACAACCCGGCCAGATGGATGATGGCGTCGTAACCCTTGACGACATCGATATCCACATCACGCACATCACCGATGATCTCGGGGATGTCTGCCATCGCGCCGTCAAAGGTGCAGGCGCGGAACAAGTCGGTATCGAAGCCGTGGACCTCATGATCGCGGGCCAACAACAGGGGCACCAGCACACTGCCGATATAGCCCCGATGACCTGTCACTAAAACTTTCATTCTCGTTCACCTCGGTTGCTATCAGTTATCCAATGTCAGTGATCATTTCCAGCATTTCCAGGGCGGGTTGCCGCCGTCCCAGAGCTTCTGCAGGATGTGTTTTTCGCGCAAAGTGTCCATGCACTGCCAGAACGACTCGTGTTTGTAGGCCATCAACTGGTCGTCGTTGGCCAAGCCCACCATCGGGGCCTGCTCAAACATGGTCGGGTCGCCTTCGATGCGGTCGAGCACCGACTGCTCCAGCACGAAGAACGCACCGTTGATCCAGCCTTCGGCAGTCTGCGGTTTTTCGGTGAAGCATTTCACCGCGTCGCCATCAAACTCGATGTGGCCGTAGCGGGCCGGCGGGCGGGCAGCCGTCAGGGTCGCCTCTTTCCCGTGATTTTTATGGAAGGCATACAGATCGTTGAGGTTCACATCGGACAGGCCGTCACCCCAGGTCAGCATGAAGGTGTCGTCGCCCAACCACGGTTGCAGCCGTTTGATGCGCCCACCGGTGCCGGTCATCATGCCGGTCTCCACCAGATGCACGGTCCAGTCCGGGCGGTGGTCCTCATAGGTCAACACGTCGCCGCTGTTGGTCTTGACGGTCATGTGCCCTTCAAGGCTGCCGAAGTCGCGCATCCAGCGTTTGATGTATTCGCCCTTGTAGCCCAGGGCGATCACGAACTCGTTGTATCCATAGTGGGCATACATCTTCATGATGTGCCACAGGATGGGGCGTTCCCCAATTTCGACCATGGGCTTGGGGCGAATCTCGGTCTCTTCGGCGAGACGAGTGCCCATACCCCCGGCCAGGATGGCGACGACTGGTTTCTTGGCCATTTGGCAGTCCTTTCGGCCGAACTTGTTCGGTTCTCAGCTGATTTTTTCTTCGTTGGGTTGGCATCAAAAAAAGATGCCGAATTGTGCGGAATCGATGGGGAACACAATAACCGGGAAGCCATGCAGCCATACCCGTTTTTTTGCTTTTAGCCCTCGATCTCCAACCCAATCAACCTATTCGGTCACTCGGGCCCCCAACTAAAGCTCCGTTTGCCCCGGCTTTCCGAGACAATTGCCGAGGCAAAGTAATTCAGAAACTTTATAAACGCCATTATAACACGGACAAAGAATGTCCAGCAAGCTTAAATAGTGTTTTTGTCCTGTTTTTTTACTTTTCCACACTGTCGCCTGATGAGAACTTGCTAAAAGCCATGACGAGAGGGATTATGCCGGTTAAGGGATGGCAGAATTCTCCGATCAACAGGTATCAGCAACCGACTCTCCCCGCAACACCGCCGGCCGGCCCGGTATAAGGTGATTTCGCACATGTCCACGACCCGCGCAACAATGAAGCACGCAGCCGTTTACAGCGCTGCGGCCATGGCTGGACGCCTGATCGGCTTCATCATGTTGCCGTTCTACGCCCATATCCTGCGCGGAGAGGGCTATGCGGTCATCGGCATGTTGGATGTGGGGTTGGGTTTTCTGCTGAGTTTGCTGGTTTATGGGCTCCAGGGCTCGATTATTCGGCTTTATCACGATGAAAAGGATCCGGCGCGAAAGCCGGTCGTGGTCAGTACCGGGATCATTTTGATAGGAACTGTGACTGCCCTGTTGACGATCCCCATGGTCGTATTTGCGAAACCAATTTCCGCATTTCTGATCAATGACGCTGATCTGAGCCACCTGACGATCATGGCGCTGCTCACTTTCAACCTGGACATGATGGGCCAGGCGGCCAGCAGTTGGCTCCTGGTGCGCAGTCGTTCGGCCCAGATGGCAGGGCTCAGCCTTCTGCGTCTGTTCATTGGGCTGTCCCTGAATATCTACCTGATCCTGATTCGGGGCATGGGGCTGGAAGGCTACTTCATCAGTTCGCTGATCGTGAACCTGTTCAGTTGCCTGGTTTTTGTGGGGATCGCATTCCGGGGTTGCGGGCGGGAATTCGATCCCAAAATCGCCCGTACCATTCGCGGTTTCCTGTTGCCACTGATTCCGGGTTCAATGGCCGCCTGGGTCGGTCGGCAGGCCGAACGCCTGTTGGCCAAGGCTTTGATCAGTTTTGAAGCCGTGGGCATCATGGAGATCGGGTACAAGTTCCCCGTTCTTATTTCCCTGTTGGTGACCCAGCCTTTCATGCGGTCCTGGGAAACCCGGCGTTTCGAAATTGCCGATGAGCCGGAC
>DAOVTU010000593.1 GCA_030632925.1 Candidatus Krumholzibacteriia bacterium
CCGCGCAAGCCGCGGCTGTCGATATCCTCGTACACCGCCTCGAAACTCACGGCCAGGGCGTGGGTCTCGTTCAACCTGACCACACCCTTCAATTCGCCACCGGTTTTTTGAGTGACGTGGTCATTGGTGTAGGCATCGGGGTTGTTGCGAAAGAGAATAAACTCGTCGCGGTGCCGCCGATAAAAAGCCCGCGGCTCCAGCGTGATGCGGTCCGAAATGTCGGTGCGGTACAACCCCGAAACAAAAGTGGACTTGGTTTTTTCGTACGACCGGAACGGCGCGTAGAAATCCAGCGCGCCGTACTGGCGGTCGCTGTGGGCACCAAACAGGTCCCACTCACCACCGGCTCCTTTATGAATCACGCGTCCGGTGCCCGACCAAGTGTCAGCATCGTTGGCGCCCCAGGCCTTGGAGCCATCGGGTTGGTCGACATCGAAGCCATCGGTGCGGAACCGTTCGAACGAGAAGCGGCTGCCGGTGTTGGCACCAAGGCGCAGATCAGCTTCGGCCTGTGCGCCCCAGATGCCGTTGTCGCCACCGGTCATTTCCACCCGTCCGCCGGAAATTTCGGCCGGACGCCGGGTCACAATATTGACCGTGCCCCCAAATGCTCCAGCCCCGTACAGGGACGAACCGTGCCCAGGCAGGATTTCGATGCGCGAGATGTCCCGTTTGCCAATGGGCAGGTCCAGGGCATGGTGACCGGTCTGCGGATCGCCGGCTTCGAAGCCGTTGAGCAGAACCTGCACCTGATCGAAGGTCGACCCGCGCATGGTCAGGTCCGACTGCACGCCGTACTGCTGGCGCTGGCTGACCACGACACCGGGCACGACCTGGAGCAACTCGACCACGGACCGGGCGGCAGCGGTCCCAACCTCATTTGCCATGACCACGTTCATGGGTCGCACCACACCGGGCAGGGCCACCGGCACCCGGGAGCCCAGCACCTCCAGGGGTTCGGTCATCCAGAGGGTGTCGCCGTCCACCACGATAAACGTGGCGGGGTCATCTGCTTGTGCTTGAACCGTCAGGGGAATAAAAAGGAGCAGGGCGGCCAGTACGGCCGCCCCCTTATTCGCGTTTTTTGGGTGGGACATGGGCGAGTCCTTACGCAGATTTAGGTTTGGGTTTGGGCTTGGCGTTCCACAGGCGCGAAGCCAGAACCAGACCAAGCAACGATATGGCAACCATCGCCAGCGGCCAGGGTCGCCAGTTATTGGGATCTGTCGCAGCTCCAATTATCTTGCCCGCGGAATCCAGCTGCTCCTGAGGCAGAACAATCGAGTAGGTCAGAGACATCACGGCTGTGCCGAGATATACAAACCCATCGATAATACCCACGGCGATGCCCACATTTTTTGTGCCACCGAAGTCCATGCTGGCGGTGCCCGAAAGCATCCCGTGCACACCGATGACAGCCATGGACATGATCAGCACAAGCCAGCCCACCATGGGCGTCTGATAGGTGAAGACCAGCAGGACGGATCCGGCCAGCATCACTCCATAGAGGAAGCCGGCCACCGGGCCACGCCGGGACTGGAACATGTGGTCACTGATGAGTCCCGCCACCACACCGCCGGTGATACCGGCAGCGCAGAGCAATAACCCCCAGTTTTCATATACAAAACTGGATTTCAATCCCAGCAGGAGGTCAGTCTGTTTGGCGAAAGTCCGGAACCACTGCATGATTGCCTGGCGCAGGAATCCACTGCAGAACTCCACCCCGGCGATGGTCAGGATAATGGGGTTGCGGAGCATGAGCTTGAACACCTTCATGGCCCCGAGTTGTGGACTGTCATCACCTGAAGAGGCATCACCGGTATTGAAATCCATGAGTCCCGCATCACCCGGAGTGTTGCGCACGATGAAAAAATCGATGACCCAGAAGAGCGCCAGCAACAAGGCAGGCATGAAGAAGACCCAGACCAATCCCATGGACTTCAGGATGATGTCTCCCAGGCCGTAGGCGAAAAAGATGCCCAGCGAAATCAAGACACCAAAGATGGCGCCAAATACACCGCGTTCGCGCACATGGAACCAGGGCGCGTTGACCTTGACGATGGCCACGGCACCGAAGCTCTGGAAATACATGTTTATGGCATAGAGAACTGAAAAGACCGGCACAAAGTTGGTCGCCAGAAAGTTGTAACCCGGCCCGTGTTTCAACAGGGACATGGAAGCCAGCCCCATCAACCCATTCATGACCAGGGCCCCCGCGCTACCGGTCAGGATGGAAAACCGTCCACCCATGCGGTCAGTGAGTGGTCCATTGATGAGAAAAGAGAAGCCATAGACAACGGTGCCCCACATGAAGATCAGTCCGAAGTCCGCGTTGCCCATCAAGGGGCTGCCATCGAGGCCCTGAATTTCTTCGAAGGCGAACTTGCTGATTTTCAGATTGTAGCGCCCCATGTACAGGAATGCGTATGTCAGCCCCAAAGGTAGCCAGTTGAAAATGCGGCGACGCTTGTAGGCCGCCGAATGCACCACATTCACGGACGGCATGAAATAGATAATCACCGCGACTATGGCCAGCAGAATCAGGATATAACCAAACTGGGTCAGAAACAGAGGCATAAAATTCTCCCGGTCACGACCGCTCTCCCACGGTCGGTCCACGTGATGATGAAATCAGGTCGGCTAACATACCCCGAGCCGAGAAGGGATTCCAGCCGGAATCTTGCTAATACCGAGACTTAACCCTGCCGCCTGATCACCACTAAAGTGATGTCATCGGACTGGGCCACGCCCGAGGTGTGGGCTGTCACGGCCGCCAAAACCGCAACCTTGATGCCCGTGGCGGGCAGATGGCGACTTTGCCGCATCACTTCGTAAAGAGCTTCTTCACCGAACATGGCCTCCGGATCGTCCTC
>DAOVTU010000258.1 GCA_030632925.1 Candidatus Krumholzibacteriia bacterium
GGGAATCCGCAGGTACAGTTCGTTGACCTCGGCTTCAAGGGTATCGGCCTTGGCCTTCAGCTCTTTGACCCGACCCGAAACCTCTTTCATGGCCGCGATGGCCGCGGTCGCGTCTTCGCCTGCCTTCTTGGCATCCGAGATGGCGCGGTTGGCCTTGTTGGCCTCCGCAGCGAGGGTCTCGGTCTCCTGCAAAGCCGCGCGGCGGTCGGCGTCTTTGGCGTAATAGGCGTCAATGTCCACCGATTCGTTTTTCAGGGCCACCGCGCGGGTGACCAGATCCTGATTTTCGCGCAGAAATTTGCGATCCAGCAAGGGGATGACCTTTCGTTGTCCAGCCCGTTGTCCAGCCCATTATCCAGGGCTCAAACAGGCGCAAAAATGCGTCCACACCGCCCCCGTTTCCAAAAACGGGAAATGAATTTGCTTTCCGGTGCCATGACTGTTAGAAGATTAGTAGCAGAACGTCCGGCACGGCAAGGCAAATTGCCTTTTTTGAGGCTTTAAGAGGCCCTTTTACCCGGATTTTCGAAATATGTCCCGCAGACTCCGGTATTTTCCCAAAGCGACGGCAATTTCATGAATCGAAACGAGCTGATCACCGCCCTGAGAGCCCTTCCCGCGGGCCGGCGTATCATCACGGCCCTGGATGTGCCCGGGCAGGACCAGGCCCTGGAACTGGCCGCGCGCCTCGGACCCGCCGGCGGCTTCGTCAAAGTCGGCCTGGAGCTTTACTCGGCGGCCGGCCCCGAAGTGGTTCGACGCCTGCAGGAACTCCAGCGCGACATCTTCCTGGACCTGAAATACCACGACATCCCCAACACCGTGGCCAGCGCAGCCAAAATCGCCGCCACCCTCGGCGCCAGCCTGTGCACCATGCACGCCGGCAACGGTCGGGGTGCCATGACCGCCGCGGCCGAAGCGTTGGCCGCTGCGCCGGTGCATCCGGTCACCGGTCGCCGTCCGGCTTTGCTGGCTGTTACGGTACTGACCAGCCTGTCGGAAGACGAAATGCAGGAAGTGAGCCCCTCGGGTGACCTGCTGCAGGACCGCATCGAACGCATGGCAAAGTTGGCCTGGGAAAGCGGCTGCGACGGCCTGGTTTGTTCAGCTGCCGACCTGCCGCAGCTGCGCAAGACCATTGGCCCCGAGCCACTGATTGTGACGCCCGGCATCCGGCCCGCCGGTGCCGCAACCGACGACCAGCACCGGGTGACAACGCCCCGCGAGGCCATGGACTGGGGAGCGGATTTCCTGGTCATCGGCCGCCCCATCACCAAAGCCCCCGACCCGGCCGCCGCCCTGGCTGCCATTGCCGCGGAACTGGACTGAGTATTGGTTGGGCCACGGGCCCGCAACCGAAAGATCTGGAGCGACCATGACTGAAAACAAAGTCCTCTCGCTGATGAAAGAGCTGAGCGCCTTGCACAATGGGCATTTCCTGCTCAGCAGCGGCCTGCACAGCGACACCTATTTCCAGTGCGCCAAGATCCTGCAATTTCCGGAACTGGCCCGTGAACTGGGCGCCGCCATGGGCGACTTTTTCACCGACACGCCCCACGACCTGGTGGTCAGCCCGGCCATGGGTGGTATCCTGATTGGTCATGAAGTGGCCCGCGCCCTCGGCCGCCGTTTCGTATTCTCCGAGCGCAAGGACGGCCTGATGATGATCCGCCGCGGCTTCGAAATCGAGGAAGGCGAGAAGGTCATCATCGTCGAGGATGTCGTGACCCGTGGCACCAGCCTGCTGGAAGTCATCAAGTGTGTTGAAGACGCCGGCGGCGTGGTCACGGGATTGACGAGCATCATTGATCGCACCGGTGGCGAGGTTGAATTGCCCATGCCCTTGCACTCCCTGGCCAGGGTCAAGGTCGAGACATTCCAGCCGGAAAATTGCCCGCTCTGCGCCAGTGGCGTTGAAGTGGTCAAACCCGGCAGCCGCGGCAACTAGAATTGATGACTGCCCAGACACCCGACTGGTTGCGCCGCCTCCCCGAGGCGGCGTTTCCTTTTTGGCGGCATGGCTGGACAACGTCGCAAGGGCCCGATTTTCTTTCGGCGCCGACTTCGCCTGAACATTCTGCTGCCGTCTCAGTGCTGGTTGAGGCTGTTGGCCTGCAGGATGGTGCCTGGGTACAGCAAGTGCACGGCGGTCGTGTACTGCGGGCCGAAGAAGCCGGCTATCTGGGCGAAGCCGACGCCGTGTGGACGACCCAGTCCGGACTGGGCGTGGTGGGCCGCAGTGCCGATTGTCCTTTGATTCTGATTGCCGGCCCCAGCTGCTGGGGATTTGCCCACGCATCATGGCGCTCCACGGTGGCCGGCATCACGGCCACTCTCATCGGCGACATGGTCGCCGCCGGTCTCGAACCGGAACAGGCCACAGCCATCATCTGCCCCTCGGCCGGACCCTGTTGTTACGAAGTCGGCCCCGAGGTGAAGACCGCAGCGATCGCCGATCTGGGCCCAGGGATCGCCGACTGCTTCGTGCAATTGGGCGAGCGACCGGCGTTCGATTTGTGGCGGGCCAATGCGGGTGTTCTGGAAGCGGCGGGACTGCCTGCCCAGCGAATTTTTGTCAGTGGCCACTGCACCATTTGCGGCGGCGAAGAATACCCCAGCCACCGCCGCCAACATGGCCAGGCCGGACGTTTCGCAGCGATAAGCGGTGGAGGGGATTCATGAGCGGCATTTCCAAATCCTCCCGCAACGTGCTCAACCGCTACACGGCCGAGCATTTCACGGGCGATACCCTGCGCGACAAGATCGCGCGCGCCGTGTGCGAGGCCGAGTGCCTGCCCCGCAAAGAGTTTTACGAATCCTGGGAGTCTGCCAAACGCATCCGGCGGCAGATGCGCGGCGGCCCCATCCTGGAATTGGCCGCCGGACACGGGCTCTTGTCTGCTATCCTGATCATCATGGATGATTCGTCAGCGAGCGCCATGTGCCTGGACATCAAGCGACCACCCAGTCACGACCGGGTGCTGGCCGCCCTGGTCAAACACTGGCCGCGACTCGAGGGCCGCGTCGAATTTGTCGAAGCGCGCCTGGAAGACGCTGAGGTCTTGCCCGAGAGCCTGCTGGTTTCGGTGCACGCCTGCGGAGTCCTGACTGATCAGGTGCTGGATCTGGCCATTACTCACCGGACTCGTGTCGCGGTGCTGCCCTGTTGCCACGACTTGCGGCAGTGCGACACCGGTGGCCTGGCCCCCTGGATGGACGGCCCCCTGGCTGTGGACGCCACTCGCGTGGCCCATTTGCGCCAAGCCGGGTTTCGGGTACAAACGGCCCTGATCCCTGAAGAAATCACGCCCAAGAATCGGCTGCTGCTGGGCTGGCCGGAATAACCGACTAACGACCAAGGAATGCTGACATGGAATTGCTGGCCCCCGCCGGAAACCTCGAAAAACTCAAGTGGGCCGCCCAGTACGGCGCCGACGCCGTCTACTTTGGCACCGAGTTCGGCTCCCTGCGCAGCTACGCCGGCAATTTCACCCTCGACGACGCTTCGGAGGGCTTGGAATACCTGCACGCCCGCGGCAAAAAGGGTTATGTGGCCCTCAACATCTACCCCTGGTCTGACGAATTCGAACAGCTCACCGACATCGCCGGGCAGTTGGACGAAATGGGCGCCGACGCGTTCATCGTCGCGGACCTGGGCGTGCTCACAACCCTGCGCCGGATGAATCTCAAGGCTTCGCTGCACATCAGCACCCAGGCCAATACCACCAACCATCAGGCCGTGCAGGCCTACGGTGAGTTGGGCGCCAGCCGGGTCAATCTGGCCCGCGAACTTTCGTTGGAGCAGATCCAGGCCATGCAGACCGCCCTTGGTGGCGCCGTGGAAACCGAAGTCTTCGTGCACGGCGCCGTGTGTTTTTCCTACTCGGGACGCTGCGCCATCAGCGACTACCTGACCGGACACAGCGGCAACCGCGGCGAATGCAAACAACCCTGCCGCTGGAAATACACGTTGGTCGAAGAGAAGCGTCCGGGCCAGTTCATGGACTATTTCGAGGACGAGCGCGGGTCCTACTTTTTCAACTCGCGCGAGTTGGCTCTCTTTGAATACGTGCCGGCCCTGAAGCAGGCCCAGGTGGCCTCGGTGAAACTGGAAGGGCGCATGAAGTCCCTCCACTACATCGCTTCGATCGTCTCGTTCTACCGACAGATCATCGACGGCAAGAAGGTGGCCTGGGACGAAGGCCTCGGACTGCTCAATCGGGTGCCCAACCGCGGCTATTCGACAGGGTTCATGAAGGGTGAAATCGGCGCCGAAGACTATGCCGTCGACGCCGGCAGTTCATCTGGGGAATCCATCTTTGTGGGCAATGTGCTCGAGGAGAAAGTCGACGGGCGCAGCCTGCTGGAAGTGCGCAATACGATCACGGCCGGCCAGGAGTTGGAGCTCTTGACGCCCGACGGGAAACTGAGCCCGATCACGATGCCCACTCCCCTGATCGACCGGGATGGCGAGCAGGTCGAAAAGGTGAACAACTCCCAGTTCCTGCAACTGGCCCAGGATTTACCGCCCTATTCCATCCTGCGCCGGATCGCGACCTTCTAGAACCGGAAGTCGAAGCCGACAAAGGCGCCGGCCATCCGCGTATTCATCCGCACGCCATCGGTCGCGATCTGATAGCCCAAAATGCGATAGCCAAAAGGCAGGCTCGTATTTTCCCCCAGGCCGTACCGGAAGGCGCCCATCATCTGGTAGGTGTTCTCGCTGCCGACTCCAAACCCACCGAAATCGGCCTTCATTTCGAAATCCCAATTCCGGTGGAGGGCCCAGGTCCCGAACGCTCCCACAACGGGGTCCAAAACCGTGGCCTTGACTTCGGGCAGGAACCGGCCGGCGAGGGTGAAATTCTGGCTGACGGAATAGACCCGCATCCCAACCAGAAAACGCAGCGTGGGCGCCATCTCGGGCCGGTAAATGAGGTCGAGTTCGCCAATGATATTTTTGAGGTCAAGAGAAGTGCCTGGGTACTCGGTGCTTTCACCGTAGAGATTGATGTATTGGAAGTCCCCGTTGACACCCCATTGGCCCTTTTCCGCCGACAGGCTGATGAAGCCGCCGACCTCCACGTTCTTAAGCAGGGTTGAAAAGCTGCTGTTGATCGGAAAGGTCACGGAATTTGTTGTGATCGACCCCGACATTCCCGAAAGGAAGAAGTAGGGCCGCAGGGAAAACTGCCAGTCCTCGGCGATGGTCTGGTTTTCCGCCAGTACCGTGGGGTCGTTTTCTGCGTGGACCGGCAAGGACACCAGGACCAGCAGGCAGAGCCAACCCAGGATTCCCAGGCGGGATTTCCGTTCGGCCTGTTGGCCAATATTGCGATCGATGTGCACCAAATCTTCTCTCCATTCTGGAAATCCCAATTTCTGGATCACTGCGCCAACTTCGAGAACCCCGCGA